>MGQQ01000127.1:0-3228 GCA_001798855.1 Deltaproteobacteria bacterium RBG_16_49_23
AAAAATAAGGGGTTCTACCCATATACTGCCATGGCAATTTTGGGTGAAATAGAATTGTTCGGGCATTTTTCCATTCAGGCAAGGCGTTTTGCCTTGGAAAATGGTTGCTCCTTTGTAAAAATGCCAGTAAATTCAAGTAATTAACCCTGGCATTAATTTTGCAAAAGAATGGATGGTCACATAATAGAAGATGAAGCCTCAGAGATAAGCCTGTGGGGTGAGTGTTAGATGCGGGTTATCTATGGGTATTTTTCTCATTTCTTCGTCCTTTTCCGCTACAGAGGATTCACAAACTATTTGAAAGCCTGCCACAAAGATGTAAATCAATAATTCATCTCAATTGAATGAGATCGTTCGGTGGAGAAAGTGGCTTAAATGATGGAGCATGACATGGGGGATCAAAGAAAGAAAAGAAAGCAGCCCGCGGGGAAGTGGAAATTCTTATCCGGCGTATTCTTCACTCCGGCCACTGTTTTCGTTTTGAGCCTGCTTTCCGTAGGCATGCTTCTCTGGTTCGACCGCATCAACGAAAGACAGCGTATGAATTTTGATCTTTGCGATGCACTCATGGACATCCAGATAAAGGCCACGTCATATCATCTTTGGTTGGAAGAGGCAATCACCGGAGATACGGCTGTGGATATCCGAAAGGTCTGGGATGAGATTGACTTAGCCATCAGCCTATCTGAGGCAATCCTGAACGGCGGAAAATCCGAACACGGGGTCATCCTGCAGCCTCTGAAGGATTCATCTCTGCGAAAAAGGATGGAAGACTTAAAGCCGTTGCTGACACAAATCAAGAAAATTGGTCTTCAGCGAATTCGGGAACCGGAGGTGGCAGGAATCGGCTCGGCGATAGATCAGCGCTTTGACGCGGTATTCAAGGAATTTCAAGATAAGGCTGGCGCGCTGGAGATGATTACCGAAAAGAGCCAGCTTCGAGACCAGTCCAGATCGAAACGCCTCTTTTGGGTCATTCTTCTTTCCTGGGTGTCAATTGTGGTCGGCGCGACAGCAGGGCTCTGGGGAGGAGAGGTTAAACGCAGGCGTGCTGAAGAAGCACTGGCAAAAGTAAAAGACCAACTTGAAATCAAAGTAAAGGATCGCACAGGAGAACTTGGAAAGGTCAATGACCAGCTTCATCTTGAGCTGAATGAACACAGGAAGACCGAGGAGGAACTTAGGAATTCAGAGAAGCAGCTCCGTTCCCTTTCTTCCCAGCTTCTGACGGCCCAGGAGAGAGAGAGGAGACGGATCGCAGCAGAACTGCACGACGAATTAGGAAGCTCCCTTGCTCTTCTGAGGATCGAGTTCGCCCTTCTCGAAAAAAAATTGAACGAAGACCAGACGGAGCTGAGAGAAAGATGCAGACGTAATCTCGAATACATCGAGCAAGTCGCTGACAATGTCTCCCGCCTTTCCCGTAATTTAAGCCCCTACCTCCTTGAAGACCTTGGCCTTCCTTCTGCCCTCCGCTCGCTGCTCAGCAATTTTGGCAAACATTTGAATGTCCGGGTGACCCATGACATTCCTGAAATGGATCATCTGTTTTCAGAGGATGCCGAAATCACCATCTACAGGATAATTCAGGAATCTCTTACCAATATAGGGAAACACGCCCAGGCCCGGCATGTGTCGATGGTTATCCATATCGATGACGATAGCGTTTGTTTTACCGTTGAGGATGACGGGAAAGGATATAAAGTGGAGCAGGCGTTAAATAAGGATCCAGATGAAAGGGGCATGGGCCTAAGCACTATGAGTGAGAGAGTACGGATATTAGGAGGTTCTTTTGATCTGTGGAGTCAAGAAGGGCAAGGTTCTCGAATAAGCTTTCGTCTCCCGAAAAAGGACGGGGGAATGTTTTCATGAATACCTACCGTATCGCACTGGCTGATGATCACGGGCTGTTTCGGCAGGGGTTAAGGAAGATTCTCGAGGAAATGCCCGATATCGAGATCGTCTGGGAAGCGGGGACCGGACTTGAACTCATCCATCTCCTGGATAGATTGACTCCTGACCTGATCCTCCTTGACATATCCATGCCGAACCTCCGGGGGATTGAAGCCATTGGCAAGATCAAGATGGAGCATCCTGATGTAAGAGTGTTGGTCGTCACCATGCACGACGACATAGAATTGCTTTACCAGGCGATTACGGCCGGTGCGGATGGATACTTTCTCAAAAAAGAGATGGGAAGGGAGCTTTTTTCTGCTATCCAGAAGGTTCGAAATGGGAAAGTGTACGTTTCTCCGACCCTTTCAGACGAATTTGCAGGGGATTGGGAGCGAATCCGGAAAGGATTTCAGAAGCATCTTCTGACAGGCCGTGAAAAAGAAATCCTGCACCTGATCGGACAGGGAAAATCTAACAAAGAGATTGCAGGTCTTCTTTTTATCAGCGTCCACACCGTGGAACGTCACCGTGCCAATATCATGCAGAAACTGAACCTTAGCGGTACTGCCGACCTCATCAAATACGCCCTCCAGAAGGGCTACGCTTAAGTCAACCCTCTCATAGAGCCTGAGTATAGCGAAAAACCTTATTACACTGCACCCTTTCCGATTGGCGCAGATCCTTCATTGATGCCCCGGGGCGTTGTAATACTTCAATCTTCAAGAAGCTTTTCCCGCGATTCCAATTTTCCAATCTTCCACAATCTTTTTCATGTGCTTCCATTATTCCAACATTCCCTTATTCCCGTTTTCTTCCCTACTACATAGTTTTGACTATACAAAATGGTTTATCGTGAGTATTGTTCCTGAATATGTGGTGCGATACATTGAATTTAAATCAACCAACCCCAGTCGCTCTAAACCAAGGCCAATGGTAAAGTTTGCGGCCAAAACCATATTGCTGGTAGACGATAACCAAAGGTTCCTGACTGTACTTGCAGATGAACTCAGGGAATGCGGCAACAACTTCAACATTCTGACCGCTGAAAGCGGTGGAAAGGCTTTGAAGATCCTTGAGTCTGTTCCCGTGGATCTGGTCGTAACCGATCTTAAGATGCCGGTGATGGGTGGGTTTGAACTCATTTCGCATATGAAGAAAAAGTATCCCGGGATTCCCGTAATTGTCCTTTCATCTTTTTTGTGCCCGGAGTTGGAGCCGCGACTCAGGGCAACGGGCGTCTCACAGTGGATCGAGAAAGTATCATTAAGCATTGGCGCTCTGAAGGAGATGATCGCTACCCTCGCCCTCTCCCCATCGGGGAGAGGGATGGGG
>MGQQ01000127.1:3236-5974 GCA_001798855.1 Deltaproteobacteria bacterium RBG_16_49_23
AAGGGATCAGGCACAATTGCCAGGTCTACTCAGGTCTACTATTGACATGAGGAGGTGAGAGTCAGGGATTGATGAATATCAGGACTGCAACAAAAAGAGGAGAAGGTGTTTTGAAAACCCGTAACAAGAAAATTAAGAAAGGAGATATCTTATGAGAGCAAGAACTTTGAAGATTTCCATACTCAGAGGCCTGGCGGTATACCTTTGCGTGGCCTTAATCTTTGGCGGGATAATCGGACCCGCTTGGGGGCAATCTCTGACATGGCGCATGCCCAAAATCAACCCCGGATTGGTGAGAGCCGCGGCTCTTGCCTCGGGACTGAATTCTTTGGACACAGTACGGATTCCCAGGGTGGAGAACCTGGGAGACTTTCTCAGGCCTAGCAGAGATGCCCGAATGGCCGCCATTCAGCTCGGCAAGGCCCTTTTCTGGGACATGCAGGCAGGTAGCGACGGCCAAGCATGCGCCTCTTGCCACTTTCACGCTGGCGCGGATAACCGGGCGCGAAACCAGCTGAGTCCGGGTCTCAAGAACGTCAACCCGGCTCTTCAAGGGATATTCGATGTCACGGCCAGCGGTGGGGGCGGGCCTGATTACCTCCTGAAAGAGGGCGATTTCCCCTTCCACCAGTTGCAGGATCCCGAGGAGAACAACTTCAATGACAGGGTTGTCCTCTTCGACACCGACGACGTAGCCTCCTCCATGGGTGTCTTTGCGGCGAACTTCGTCGGTATCACTCCCGGAGATCCGGATGACCTGGGGATCTCCTTCGTCGATCCAATCTTCAATCTGGATAATCCTGCGGCCCTTAACATCGGCAGGAACGTTCGTCGGGTGGAACCCCGCAACACTCCCACGGTGATTAATGCGGTGTTCAACCACTCCAACTTCTGGGATGGCCGTGCACACAACCTCTTCAATGGGGTAAGTGTAATCGGTCCGCTGGATCCCAATGCCAAGATCTGGGTGGCGGATGAGTGGGGAAACCTGAGTCAGGTTACGGTACGCATCCCCAACTCGAGCCTGGCCTCCCAGGCGGTGGGGCCGCCAACAAGCAACCTGGAGATGTCCTTCTTTGACCGGCCCTTCCCATTGATCGGACGCAAACTCCTGAGCCTTAAACCCCTGGGCCTGCAGAAAGTCCACCCGAAAGACAGTGTTTTGGGGCTTCTGGCCAGTCATAGGGACACTGGTCTCAACACCAGTTATAAGAATCTGATTAAACAGGCTTTCCGCCCCAAGTACTGGAATTCGACAAATTTAATCCCCGGTGGCTTCACACTGATGGAGGCAAACTTCACGCTCTTCTTCGGTTTGGCTGTCCAGATGTTCGAGACCACCCTTGTGTCCGATAAGGCTCCCTTTGACCTCTTTATGAAGGGCCATAACAGCGCCTTGAGCAGGGACCAACTGCATGGGCTGTTAGTATTTCTCAACCAAGGTGCAAGAGGCAATCCTCCTGCAGTGGATGTGGCCATCAGGCAGGCTGAAGGCGCCCTTGGAAAAAAGATCGGTGCGGGGAACTGCATCTCCTGTCATGGTGGACCGGAGTTCACCGACGCTGCCTTCACCAGCCTGCGCGACGGACCCGATCTTGAGCTGATCGAGATCGAGGATACGACTGTGCTGGATGGCGGTTTACTGGCGGTAAGCGATGTGCAAGGGCTTCTGGACAACGGTTTTTCCAATATCGGTGTCCGGCCAAACGCCAACGACCTTGGCCGGGGCGGAATAGAGGGCGGATTTCCTCTCTCCTTCACCCGGCAGATGTTGAACCCGGCTCTCAACTTCCTCCTGGAAGGAGTGCTGGATGAATTCCCCTGCACTCCCGGTGTTGACTGTCCTGCCCAGTTGCTGGTGGATGGCGCTTTCAAGATCCCTGGACTGCGTAACGTGGAGCTCACCGGCCCGTATTTCCACAACGGAGGCCAGGCTACCCTTTCGCAGGTGGTCGAATTCTACGACCGCCAGGGCGACTTCGGCGACCTGAATATCGCCTTTCTTGACCGCAATATGGTCTTTATTGATCTGGAAGACATAGATGAGGAGCCTCTGGTAGAATTCCTTTTGTCCCTGACCGACGAACGGGTTCGCCAGGAGCAGGCTCCTTTTGACCACCCGCAACTCTTTGTGCCCAATGGTGGAACCTTTGATGAAGAAGAGGATTTCATCGAAGTTCCAGCGGTGGGGGCCAGAGGCAGGCTGGCGGCCGGACTGGATCCTCTGGGAACCTTCCTGAACCTCGAACACACCGACTGATAAAGGCGTAGCATACAGAGGGCCGCTGAAGAGCGGCCCTCTCTTTTTCTTTACAATCTTTCGATACCAACAGGAGGTGCGTAACGCCCAAAAGGGGGCGCTGGTTCTAAACTTCATATCAGTCTGCTATTTATTGAAAAAGGAGTGGACCAACCCTTGGCGCGAAATTTTATGGGGCAGGTGATTTTCTGTCTTTTTTTCGCAGTATCGATCTTATCGCCAGGTACGGGAAGAGAAAGAATAGAAGAATGGTTATCTTAAGAAACCCGATGCCATAATAATTAATCAAGTCAAAGTCGCGTCTGCTAATATCGAACCATCTTGCATTCATCTCGAACATCCATCCGGGGGCAATCAAATAGAGAAGAACCCACAAAAGCAGGAACGCCAGGCCAAAAAGAAATGACCTGAGAAATATCGCAGCCACTGTCCGAAGAAAGAGATCTTTGCATTCAACATTTTCCATGGCCATACCCAA
>MGQQ01000128.1 GCA_001798855.1 Deltaproteobacteria bacterium RBG_16_49_23
AGGTTCTCCTCATCTTTCCGAGAGAAAAGGGAATTAAATTTTCGAATGACACCTTTTATCCGTTTCCCATCCTCGGGCTTACCCTCCTGGCCGCCCTTTTTCCAAAAGATTACAAAGTCGAAATTGTCAATGAAGTGGCTGAGGAGGTGGACTTTGAGGCCGATGTGGATCTGGTGGGGATAACGGGATTGACCTGTGTGATCAAGCGGGTCTATGAGATTGCCGATCGCTTCCGGGCAAGGGGAATAAAAGTGATTCTGGGAGGAGTTCACCCAAGCCTTTTACCCGAAGAGGCAAAAGAGCATGCGGATGCTGTCCTGATTGGAGAAGCCGAAGGAATCCTTCATCAACTCGTCCATGACTTTGAGGCCGGAGAACTTAAATCCTTTTATAAAAATAGAGACTGGTCCGAACTCAAAGGGGCACCTTTTCCCAGAAGGGAGCTTTTGAGTAAACATCATCACTCCCTTTTCAAGACGATCGAAACGACCCGGGGATGTCCCAACCGGTGTGAATTCTGTTCGGTTCCTATCATCAACGGGAATCGTTACCGGCTTCGCCCTTTGGAGGAAGTGGACCGGGAGCTTTCTTCTATCATCAAGAAAAAGGGGGAGTATATTTTTCTTGCGGATGATAATGTGACTGCAAAACGGGATCATGCTCTCGGCCTTTTCGAGGTCTTCAAGCGCCATCAGGTGAAATGGATGGGGTTTACAACGATCCGAATCGCCATGGATGAGGAGGCGCTGAGAAAAGCTCAGGAGAGTGGATGCATTTCGCTTTTCATCGGTTTTGAATCACTGGTCCAGGAAAATCTGGATGGTGTTTCAAAACGGTTTGTCCCCGCAGAGGAGTTAACCAATCTTGTGAAGACGATTCAGGCTCATCGGATTGGCATTCAGGGAGCGTTTATCTTCGGATTCGATGAGGATGATCCGACGATCTTCAGAAGAACGGTTGATTTCGTCCAGAAAAATAGTATAGAGATCCCTACCTTTTCCATCTTAACCCCATTTCCGGGGACCCTCCTCCAGAAACGGCTGGAGGAAGCAGGAAGGATTTTTGATTATAACTGGTCCCATTATGACATGAGCCATGTCGTCTTTAAACCGAAGAGAATGACGGTTCAGGAGCTTCAGGAAGGGTATCTCTGGGCGCAAAAATATGTCTGCGCCCCTCGGTCGATTTTTAAACGGCTTCTCTGCGGCCCTAAACATCACTTCTTCCATTTCCTGATGTCCAATTTCGTCCTTCGCGGCGCTCAGATGGACGTCATCCGAAGGATCAAGAGAGAAGAAATGCCAAATGAACATCCTGCTGATCTCCGTCAATCGTGAGAGAATGCCTGCACCCGTTTTTCCGCTGGGCCTTGCCTGCCTTGCCAGAGGGTTGGAGGAAGAAGGCCATCGCCTCGAAGTCATCGACCTCTGTTTCTCTCAGGACATCAAGGCGGACTTAAAGGAAACCCTTCTTTGTTTCCAACCCGATTTAACCGGTATCTCACTGAGAAATCTCGATAATCTGACCTACCCGACCTCCCATTCTTATCTCAAAGAGGTGGAAGAGGTTGTTTCCATCTGTCGCCGGCTCTCTTCATCAAAACTGGTCATTGGAGGGTCGGGTTTTTCATTGGCATCGGGAGAGCTCCTGGCCCATCTGAATGTCGATTTCGGAATTGTAGGAGAGGGTGAGGCGATTCTGTTAGGATTGGTGAATTCCCTCGAAAATAAACTGCCCCTTTCCCCCTCTCCCCATCTCCTCATCAAAGATCATTCCTCTCCTCATATTACAAAGGGAGCCCGGGTTTTTCCCCTGTCCGCTCCTGACCGAACCCTCTTTCATACCCGGCGTTACCTGGAGGAGGGAGGGATGTTAAACCTTCAGACGAAGCGGGGCTGTCCCTTCTCTTGCATCTATTGCACCTATCCTCTCCTGGAGGGAGAGAGGGTGAGGCTGCGGGAAGTCGAAGAAGTGGTTCAAGAGATCCGCCAGCTTATTCAGGAACAGGAGACGGATTACATCTACTTCGTTGACGACATCTTCAATTATCCACCTTCCTTTGCCGAAAAATTATGCCGAAGGATGGCTGAAGAGAAGCTTCAGATTCGATGGAGCGCCTTTGTCAACCCCGGTTTTTTGAAAGAAGACCTATTGAAATGGATGAAAGAGGCCGGATGTGCAGGGGTTGAGTTTGGGACGGATTCGGGTTCGCCAAGGATGCTTAAAAATTACGGGAAATCATTCACGGTAGAGGAAATAGCTCAGGCCTCACAACTCTGTTCGAAACTGAATGTGAACCACTGCCATTACCTTCTCTTCGGAGGGCCGGGTGAGGATGAGGAGACGATCGAAGAATCTTTCCGATTGATGGATCAACTCAACCCGACTGCGGTCATTGCGATGCTGGGTATTCGGATTTACCCGGGAACCGGGCTGGAGAGGATCTCCCTTTCCGAAGGGATCATTGAAAAGAATACGAATCTGATCTATCCTCATTTCTACATTTCCCCTGCATTAAATGGAAGATTGGAGGACCTCATCCGGGAAAAAGCGCTGGGAAGAAAGCAGTGGATTGTTCCGGGGCTTGAGATCAATATCACACAGAACCTGATGGAGCAGATCAGGAGGTTTAAAGTTCGTGGACCCCTGTGGGAGCTGGTGGGAAGGATGAAGAAGCCAAGGGTCAAACCTTTAAAAAGTGAGCTAAAGTGACTAAAGTTACAAGCGCCTAAAGTTAATTTTTATCTATTTAGAGTCTGTTTATAAATTCAGTTAGTTCGTCATACCCGCGAAGGCGGGTATCCAGAACGTATTGAAAACACTGGATTCCCGTTTTCACGGGAATGACAACTTTTTACGAGTTCAACATTTAATGACCTTTTCTAACTTTAGCTCACTTGGCACTTTAGATCACTTTAGTCACTTAATTTGTATGTTGGAGGGTGAATATGCTACTCAAAGATAAAGTCGCCATTGTCACAGGAGGAACCAAGGGAATAGGGAAGGCGATCTCTCTTCTCTTTGCCGAAGAGGGAGCCAGGGTGGTGGCGAACTTCTCTAAGGATGTGGCTGCTGCTGAAAATCTATTGAATGAGGCCAAATCCAGAAGGCTGAATCTGGGCCTCTTTAAGGCCGATGTCACTCAGTTCGAGCAGGTCAGAGAGATGACGGAGGATGTCTTCGCCCAATACGGAAGAATCGATATACTGGTCAATAATGTTGGGCTCATTCGTGACAACTTCCTGATGCTGATGAGCGATGAGGACTGGGATTCACTTATAAAAACCAACCTGAGCAGTCTCTTCTACTGCTGTAAGACGGCGATACGGAAGATGATCCCGGAAAAGAGAGGAAAAATCATTAATATCTCTTCAGTCAGCGGAATTCTCGGCACGGCCGGACAGACCAATTATGCGGCGACCAAAGGAGGAGTGATCAGCTTCACGAAATCGCTTGCCCGGGAGTTAGGCCCTTTTAATATTCATGTCAATGCCGTAGCTCCGGGTTTGATCGAATCCGAGGTCATCTCCAAAATGCCGAAGGAGAAAGTCGAGGCCATCATCAAATCGTCCAGCCTCGGAAGGATGGGAAAGCCGGAGGAAGTGGCCCGGGCCGTCCTCTTTTTGGCATCCGATCATTCAGACTACATCACCGGCCAGACCATTGTCGTGGATGGAGGAATTGTTTAAACAAATTGTAGATTGCGGATTTCGGAATTCGGATAAATAAAGAGGAGGTCCTGCCAGCAAATCTGCTTGTGATATGCAGATACTACTGGCGACGGGTTCATTTAAGCGAGAGTAGCGCCGCGTTCAGCGAGGAGTTGGCGAAGCACGGAGCGATGACAATGCTGCTCATCATTGCAATAACATCCGACCGAGAAATTCGCCTGGTGCGATAACGCGGCCAGAAGATCGAGAACCCGGCTGTTCTCCGGGCGGCTCATTTCCGAGCGATAACGTTTGATAAAGAAGCGCCAAGCCTTCTCATCTTCAGCGGACTGTCCTGCTTTAAGAAGTTGCTCGCTGGGAGCGAGGTTGGGCAGCCACACATCATAATAATTGCGTGAAGCAAATTCGGTTTTAGGCACGCCTCTTGGCGGGCGCCGAACTGTTCCAATACGCAGCCCTTCGCCGATGGTGCGGGGGCTTCCGAACTGCACGATACGAACCGCCATGGATTCACCTCCGTTTGGCTTGTCAGGGATGTTTTTCAAAATAATCACGTAGCAGCAAGTGCCATCCCCAAATAAATTCCATGAAAGCTTCTTTTGTAAATTCTGCAACAAATTGGTTTCCGGAATCAGAGAGCCCGATGTATTTGTAAGTAATTCTGACTAGAGTGGAGGTGTAGCTCTGTTCAAAGCATTGCACGGTAATCTTGCCGACCTTTTGCTCCGGCTCGATTTTATAATATGAAATATAATGCTTGTCTGGATCATAGTCAGACACAATCCAGATCGCCTGGGCCGACTTGTGATCGTGGGTGTCGGTAAGGAAGACATAGTCAGGCTTCAGTTTTGTCGAGCCGAAGAGGTTTGTGTAACTCCAGCCGGGCGCCCAAAGATTTTCACCCTCCGGCGAGAAGAGGGGAAAAACAGTTGCAATGTCTTTTTCCAGCAAGAATTCCTCTGAGTGAGAGGCAACTTGTGACACAAAGCCTTTGGTCATTTCCTTTTCCGGTTAGTTCTTCTATGTCGCCCTTTTACCATCTTTAACTGGTGATGTCTATGGATTTTTACAAAATTCGTGATTCTGTTTTCATGTCGTTGGGATCATCCTAAAAAATGTGGCCCTATTTTATTTGGAGGTTCATTATATTAAAATGACGAAAATGAGCACGAAACGGGTTGTCGTTACAGGGATGGGAGTCTTTTGTTCCATCGGAAAGAGAGTAAATGAGTTTGCCCAATCTCTGAAAGAGGGCCGGACAGGCATTGGGCCAATCACCCTTTTCGATACTTCGAAATACCCCTCTAAAATCGGAGCCGAAATCAGGGATTACCGGGCAGAAGACTATTTTAAGAAGAGAGAGTTAAACCGGCTTTCCCGGACCGATCAATTTGGTTTGATTGCTGCTGAGGAAGCAGTCCAATCCTTTGGAATTGAATACTATCCTCCGGAGGAAGTGGGCGTCTGCCTGGGCGCAGGCGCGGGAGGAATGTACGAAGCAGAGACCTATCACCGGGAGATCCTTCTTAAGGGGAAATCGAGGCCCTCTCTCATCCTTCCTTTCATGCCGAGTTTTACAACCAGTCGAATCGCAGAGAGATTCGGGTTTTCAGGACCGAAGGCTACGATCACCACTGCCTGCAGTTCTTCTGCAACCTCCATCGGTTACGGGGCCGATCTCATCCGCAAGGGCCGATGTAAAGCTGTGGTCTGTGGAGGAAGCGATGCGATGAGCGAACTCACGTTCGGCGGATTCAACTCCCTCAGGGTGATGGACCCTTCCCCCTGCAAGCCTTTCGATCGGAAAAGGGCGGGGATGTCTCTGGGTGAGGGAGCGGCCATCTTGATTCTGGAAGATCTTGAGGAAGCAATGAAGAGGAGGGCAAAGGTGCTTGCTGAATTTTTGGGATATGGGATCGGTGGAGAGGCCCATCACATCACAGCGCCGGAACCCACGGGCATGGCGGAGGCCCGGATTATGAAGGAGGCGATGGCAGAGAGCGGTCTGGATCCAAACGAAGTCGATCATATTAATGCCCATGGAACAGGCACGTCTCTCAACGATAAGGTTGAGACGCTTGCCATCAAGAAGGCATTTGGAGAAAGAGCCTATGCGATCCCCATCAGTTCCCTCAAGTCGATGGTGGGACATTGCCTGGGATCAGCAGGCGCCATCGAAGCAGTAGCGTCGGTTCTCTCCATCATTTATAATTTCGTTCCCCCTACGCTTCATCACAGGGAAGGCGATGAGGAGTGTGATCTCGATTATGTCCCGGGAAAGTCCCGTGAGATGAAGGTGGATGTTGTGCTCTCCAACTCCTTTGCCTTTGGCGGCAATTGCACAACCTTGGTGTTTGGGAGATATTTTTTGTAGCGCCTCCATTTATTGGGGGCGGACATCGTCGGCAATAAATGCCGCCGCTACTTATAGGTAATTGAAGGAGACTAAACCTTTATGACCGGACAAAAAATTCAATACACCACAGACGGAAAGCTGAACGTGCCGGATCACCCCGTCATTCCCTACATCGAAGGGGATGGAGTAGGACCGGACATCTGGAGGGCATCGGTTCGCGTTTTCAATGCCGCCGTGGAGAAAAGCTATGGAAGCAAAAGAAAGATAGACTGGCGGGAGACCTATGCCGGAGAGAAGGCTTATCAATTGAAAAAGGAATGGGCCCCTGAAGAAACCATCGAAGCCATCCGGGAATATAAAATCGGCATTAAAGGTCCCCTGACCACCCCGGTGGGTGGAGGGATGCGAAGCATCAACGTCATGCTGAGGCAGAGGCTCGACCTCTATGCCTGCATCCGGCCGGTGAAATATATTCCCGGAACACCCAGTCCGCTCAGACATCCTGAAAAGGTGGATATGGTCGTCTTCCGGGAGAACATCGAGGATGTCTATTCAGGGATCGAGTGGAAAGAAGGGTCTCCCGAAGCGTTACGGTTGAGGGAGTTTCTCGAGAAAGAGTTGGGGAAGAAGGTCCGGGAGGATTCCGGGATCGGGATTAAACCCATCAGCCGTTTCGGGTCGAAACGGCTTGTCCGAATAGCGATTCAGTACGCTCTATCCCATGGCCGGAAAAGTGTGACACTGGTCCATAAGGGAAACATCATGAAATTTACAGAAGGCGCCTTCCGCGACTGGGGATATGAATTGGCCAAAGAAGAATTTGGAGAGAGGGTTCTGATGGAGAGTGAATTGGTGAATCAGGGAGTAACGAATCTTCCTGAAGGGAAGATCGTTCTTAAAGACCGGATTGCTGATGCGATGTTCCAGCAGGTCCTGTTGAGGCCCGATGAGTACGATGTTCTGGCCATGCCCAACCTCAACGGAGATTATATGTCCGATGCCCTGGCCGCCCAGGTCGGAGGCATGGGTATGGCGCCCGGAGCCAATGTCGGAGACCAGGCAGCGGTCTTTGAGGCGACTCACGGAAGCGCGCCCAAATATGCCGATCAGGATGTGATCAATCCCTCCTCTTTAATCCTCTCCGGCGCCATGATGTTCGATTACCTGGGGTGGGAAGAAGCAGCCCGGCGGATCATCAAAGCCCTTGAAAAGACCATCTCACAGAAGATCGTCACCTATGATCTTGCCCGCCAGATGAGAAAAGCCAAAAAGGTGAGGTGCTCTGAATTTGCCACCGCCCTCATCGAAAACCTTTGACTAAAAAAAAGGTGACACCATCTTTTTGAGATGATGTCACCCCATAACATTCACCTTGCCCACACTCTCGGGTTTTCATGTTTTTTTCATCGCGTCCATCACCGTCTTCGGGGTGAGGGGAATACGCCTGATCCGAACACCCGTCGCGTTAAAAAATGCATTTGCAACCGCAGGCGCCAGGGGCGGAACCCCAAGCTCCCCGATGCCGCCGATCTTATCGGTGCTTTTCACCGTGTGGACCTCGATTTCAGGCACTTCACTCATCCGTATGATGGGATAATCACCGAAATTCGCTGATGCTACACCACCTTTATCAAACTTCACTTCTTCCTTGAGGGCAGTGCTGAGGGCGAGGATGATCCCCCCTTCTATTTGCTCCACAAGCGGTCCGGGATTGATCACTGGCCCACAATCCACAGCAGCCACCACGCGATGCACCTTGATCTTACCGGTGTTTTTATCCACGGAGAGATCTACGACCTGGGCAGCCCAGGTTCCAAAGCAGGCATGCTGTGCAATACCCCGACCCTGGCCCATCGGAATGGGTTTGCCCCATCCGGCCTTTTCCGCTACGGTCTGGAGTACACGAGTAGCCCGTTTGTTATTCTTTAAATTTTGTAAACGAAACTCGAGAGGATCCTTTCCTGCAGCATGAGCTAGCTCATCGATGAAGGACTCGATGACAAACGCATTGGGGCCATTCTGGACCGAACGCCAGGGCCAACAGGGGATGGGAAGATCGGCCATGAGGAATTCGATGTAGAGGTTCGGTATCTCATACTGAATCCTGGCGTTCCAGTGCGGAGAATCCGGCACATCCCAGAGGCCCCAGAGGCAATAAAAGTCGACTCCGTCCTTGATGGCTTTGGGATTGACGGGCCTCATAATCGAGATAGCGGAGGTCTTGTGGGACCAGCCGATCAGCTGTCCCTGAGCGTCAAGACCGCCTTGAATCCGGTGAGCCATGGGGGCGCGAAACCTGTCATACCTGATATCGTCTTCCCGTGTCCACATCACTTTGACCGGTTTCCCGAGGGCCTTTGAGGTGATCACTGCCTCGGGCACGAAATCCGTGAACGCCCGCCTTCCCAGCCCGCACCCAATGAAGGTCGTATGGATATGGATCTTCTCCGGAGGCAATTTTGTTATGCCTGCGGCCATACCCCGGCAGGCGGTCTGGTTCTGGTTCGGAGACCAAACGTCGCAGCGGTCCTCTTGCACATAGGCAGTGGTATTCATGGGTTCCATGGTGGCATGGGCAACGCATGGGACAAAATAGGCGGCTTCCACTTTTTTCGCAGCCTCGCTGAGAGCCTTCTTGGCATCCCCAACCTCATGGACTTTGGCCCCCTGCTTGTCCAGATCCGCCATCATGCTCTTTTCAATGAACGCATTGTCCATATCCGGGTGGGTTCCCTTGTCCCACTGCACCTTAAGGGAATCCCTGCCTTTCAAGGCGGCATCAGTGGATGTGGCGCACACTGCAATCCCTTGCGGGATTTGAATAACCTTAACCACACCTTTCACCTGCTCCGCAGCCTTCTGGTCAAATGAAAGGGGCTTCGCGCCATAGGCAGGGGGACGCGCGATAACCGCGTAATGCAGATCCTTTAGGGTGACATCAAGACCATAGACTGCCTTACCCATCACCTTTTCCGGGACGTCCACACGAGGCATGGGCTTGCCTATGTACCTGAACTCGCTTTCTTTCTTGAGGGGCGGATCCTGAGGGACCTGGAGCTTGGCCGCCTTTTCGCAGAGCTGACCGTAGGTGAGGCTGCGGTTGCTCTTTTCATGCTTCACGGTCCCCAGCACAGCCTTGCATTCGCTTTCAGGGACATTCCAGGTCTCTGCCGCCGCATTGACGAGCATTGCCTTGCCTGCCGCGCCCGCCTTTCGCAGCGGTTCATAAAACCCTCTCAGGCTCGCGCTCCCGACCGTTATCTGTGCTCCCAAGATGGGGCTCTTGAATCCATCCATAGCTCCACCCTGACGAATCTGAACTTGTTTCCAATCTGCTTCAAGCTCATCGGCAATGATCATGGATTGGGCCGTCAGGACCCCCTGTCCCATTTCGGAGTTGCCGATGTATATAGTAACCTTATTGTCAGAGGTGATGTGGAGCCACACATTTGGGTTGAAGGTCTTGAGATCTTTCTTCTCAGAAGCATTGAGAATGTTATATCCAAAGGGGGTGACGGAAACGGCAATGGTGAGACCAGTTATCTTTAAAAAAGAGCGACGTGAAATATTTGTTTTCATGCTCTCTTGCCCTCCTTTCTCACGATTTGAACAGCGGTTTGGATCCCCTTCTTTATGTGCAGATAGGTTCCGCACCGGCAGATCACGTCATCCATTTTGCTGATGATTTGATCTGCATCAGGAGTGGGCTTCTGTGAGATGAGGGCAGCCACCTGCATGATTACCCCGGGCTGACAGTAACCACATTGCGGAACCTGTTCCTGTATCCATGCCTTCTTTACCGGATGGTTGTCAGGCAGCCCTTCGATGGTTGTTATCTTTTCCCCCTTGACCTGGCCAACGGGAATCGTGCACGACCTCTCTGCTTTGCCGTTGATATGAACGGTGCAAGAGCCACATTCTCCAATTCCGCAACTGTACTTGGTGCCCGTGAGTTTTAGGTGGTCGCGTAAGACCCATAGCAACATGACATCATCTGGAACATCAACTTTGTACTTCTTGCCATTGACATTCAAAGAAATCATAGCCGGCTCCTTTCATGATGCGTTAAGGTGTATAGACGAAATGTTCTTTTGTGTGGCTATAAATATATTGAATCCGTCATCTCCTGTCAATGAAAAAAAAATCACAATATCGGGGGGGTGATAATCGATGCGATTGCGAATCAAGAAAATACAATGGATTTCAACGCTTAGTCCAAACCTTCCTTTGAAAAGCTTTGACAAGACTTTTGTTTTCAGTTTATATATGATGGGGGAAGATAAAAAATGGATGAGTCAAAGTGGAATCTCATCTGATAAGATAAGGAATAAAAGATGACAGAATCAAAGAAATCGAAAGAGACACCCAGGATCGATATCTTCAAGGCCTGGTGCAAAGCCTGCGGGATCTGTGTCTCCTTCTGCCCCACAGGAGTCCTGGCCAAAGATGAAGCAGGCTATCCCTATGTGAAGGATATTGAGAAATGCATCAATTGCGGATGGTGCGAGGTCCGGTGCCCCGATTTTGCGATCACTGTGGAAGCAAAACCCAAGGGGAAGAAGAGAGCCGAGGTCAAAGGTGAAGAGACAGAACCAAAGGGAGAAGAAGAAATCTCACCGGAAAGAATTGTTACTCCAGGGCAATGAGGCAGTGGCAGAGGGAGCCCTGCGGGCAGGTTGCCGTTTCTTTGCGGGCTATCCGATCACCCCTGCCACAGAAATCTCCGAAGTGTTATCGGTCCGATTGCCCCAGGTCGATGGAACCTTCATCCAGATGGAGGATGAGATCGCAAGCCTCGGTGCGGTCATCGGCGCCTCCCTCGCAGGAGTGAAGTCCATGACGGCCACCAGCGGCCCGGGATTCTCACTGATGCAGGAGAATCTGGGTCTGGCCATCATCGCCGAAGTTCCCTGTGTCATCGTCAATGTGATGCGGGGAGGGCCCAGCACAGGACTTCCCACCTTTCCGGCGCAGAGCGATGTGATGCAGGCACGGTGGGGAACCCATGGCGATCATCCCATCATCGTCCTTTCCGCCTCCACCGTCAGGGAATGTTTTGACATGACCATCCGGGCCTTTAACCTTTCAGAGAGGTTTCGAACCCCTGTCATCGTTTTGATCGATGAAGTGGTAGGGCATATGCGGGAGAAGATGGCGCTGGACGATGAGGAAGAGATCGAGATCTTTAACCGGGTCAAGCCCACCATGCCCCCCGAATGGTATATCCCTTACGAAGATACGCCCAGCGGCGTCTCCCCCATGGCCAATTTCGGGGAAGGGTACCGTTATCATGTGACGGGCCTGACCCATGACGTAAGGGGTTTTCCCACATCGAGGCCCGATGAGATTGGCCCTTTTATTTCGAGGCTTCACCGCAAGATCAGCTCCCATTTTCCAGAGATACAGACAGCCGAATACTTCCAGACGGAAGATGCCGAGATCACGATCGTTGCCTATGGATGTGTGGCCCGCTCTGCCAAGAGGGCGGTGATCGAAGCCAGGGAGAAGGGCCGGAAGGTCGGGCTCCTCAAATTGATGACGATCTGGCCTTTTATGAGGACAGCCGTGGAGAAAGTCCTCCAGACCTCAAAGGTTCTGATCGTTCCCGAAATGAATATGGGCCAGATCTCTCGCGAGGTGAAGCGGGTGAACCGGGGAATCACCCGGGTCGTTGCCCTCAACAAAGTGGATGGGACGATCATCACTCCCATGGAGATATTAAGTCGAATCCAGGAAGTCGTGTCATAAAGATCATTGAAAAATGAGCAATGGGCAATGGTCAATTAACAATGTTAAAGAATTCGAGAGAAAAAGTTTCTTGGTTTTATTTTGCATTGTTAAATTTTCATTGATCATTTTGCAATGATTAGTGCTTGGAGGTATCCTGATGGCTGAGGTCACCAAATTGATCCATAAATACCTACGGCATGACAAGAAGTTTCCCCATGTCTGGTGCCCGGGCTGCGGGATCGGCATCATGCTGGGCGCCCTGATCCGGGCCATTGACCGGATCGGATATGAGAAGGACGAGATCGTTCTGATCTCGGGCATCGGGTGTTCCGGAAGGCTTCCGGTCTATGTCGATTTCAACACCCTTCACACGACACACGGTCGGGCCATCACCTTCGCCACAGGGGTCAAACTGGCCAAGCCCAGCCTGAAGGTGATCGTCATCATGGGCGATGGAGATGCGGTGGCCATCGGCGGAAACCATTTCATCCATGCGGCCCGGCGAAACATCGATATGACGGCTCTCATCCTGAACAACAGCATCTACGGAATGACAGGGGGGCAGAGTTCTCCCGCCACCCCCTATGGAATGAGATCCACGACCACCATCTATTCCAATATAGAACAGTCCTTCAATATCTCTGAGCTCGCGGTCACGGCAGGGGCAGCCTTCGTGGGCAGAGGGACGGTTTATCATGCGCGGCTCCTGGACAGCCTGATGGAGAAGGCCTTTTTAAAGCAGGGTTTTTCAGTGGTGGAGGTGATTTCTCACTGCCATACACAATTCGGGAGACAGAACCGTCTGGGAACGGCTGTCCAGATGATGGAGCAGCAGCGAGACCAGGCCGTCACCGTGGAGAAAGCTGCCAGGATGAAACCGGAGGAGCTGAAAGAAAAGATCGTGATCGGCGTGCTCGTCGATAAGGAGCTTCCGGTCTATCAGGATGAGTATGAGAAGATCCGGGAGCGGGCAAAAGAAGTGATGGGGAGATAAGGAGATAGGAAAAAGCTTTAACTGCAAATTTCAGATTTCATAACCCCTCCTCTCCTCCCCTTAACTTAAGGGGAGGAGAGGAGGGGTTACTTCAATTTACAATTTGAAATGGGGTTGAGAAAATGGGTTCCCGGTATGAGATTCGTTTGGGGGGATCGGGAGGCCAGGGGATTATCCTGATGGGGATCATCCTGGCTGAGGCGGTCGGGGTTTATGATCATAAATTCGTCGCCCAGACTCAGAGCTATGGCCCAGAGGCAAGAGGAGGGTCGAGCAAATCAGAGGTGATCGTCAGCGATGAGGAGATTGACTACCCCAAGGCGATGAAACCCGATCTTCTTCTGGTGATGAACCAGAAATCGTGCGATGATTTTTTCCCCGACCTCGATCCGGAAGGCCTCCTCATCGTTGATTCGACCTTTGTCACCCAGGTTCCCAATCCGAGGGCTTTTCAGATTCCCTTTACCCGAATCGCAAGAGAAAAATTTAAGAGGGAAATGGTGGCCAACATTGTGGCTCTCGGCGCCCTTTCCCAACTCACCCCCATCGTTTCATCGAAAGCCGTGGAGGCGGCGGTACTGGCAAGGGTGCCCAGGGGGACGGAGAAGTTGAATCGCGATGCCTTGAAGGCCGGCATGGCTGCTGCCATGCGGGCCAAGAAGGAGCGGCTGAAGGTCGAGATTCCTCCGGAAATTCCTAAAGAAGACCTTTTGGATTCATATTAGTTTAGATTATCAGGGGATCGGGAGACCAGGGTGCCAGGGGAAACCCCCTGATTTCCTGATATTCTGATATCCCTGATCAGACAACCCACATGAAAAGAAGCTCATTTGCCTATTCCATAACCAAAAGGGTTGCCAAGTTGGTCTTTTCTGTTTTCTACAAGATTGAGACAGAGGGGAATAGGACCCTTCCGGATCAACGTCCGGTCATTATTCTTCCGAAGCATCAATACTGGACGGATATTCCTTTGGTGAGCCTCGCCTTCCATCCCCTGCTCTACTTCGTTGCCAAGAAGGAGCTTTTCCGATATCCCCTGATCCGGGATTATCTTTCCTTATGCGGCGCTGTTCCAGTAGACCGGGAAAAGACGATCCGAACTCTGGATTCATTTAAAACCATCGTTTCCCTTCTTAAAACCGGGGAGAGAATCGTCATCTTTCCGGAGGGCACCTATTTTCGGAACGGGGTGGGGGCTGGCAAAGGCCGGCTTCTTCAAATGATTCTGAAATTTCAGGAAGAATTGAAACAGAAAATCCCCTTTATCCCGGTGGGGATCCGTTATGGAGAGAGAAAGGGATGGAGGAGACGGGTGGAGATTTGCATCGGTTCCCCCCTTTTTGCGGAGAAAGAGTCAGATGCGGTCTTCCTCACTGAGAAGACGATGGAAGAGATCAGCCGCTTGTGTCGATTACCCCGATGTTCATAAAATGAATTCGGATTTCGGAATGCGGATTGCGGATTTAAAATTTCAGGTTTTAATTCCGAATTCCGCAATCTACAATCCGTAATTTAGATGAGGAGGGCATATGCCAAGAAGGGAAAAGGACCGGGAATTAGCGAGAAGAAGAAAACGGAAGAAGGAGAAAGGAAAACTTCGGGCCAAGGGACTTCTACCCCCTTCCGCACCCAAAGAGGCAGTGAAAGCGGCGGTGAAGAAACCTGAAAAAGCGCCAGTGAAGGAAGCGCCCAAAACAGCCAGTGAGCCTTCAACTCCGGAAGGTTAATCGATTGCGGAATGCAGATTGCGGATTGCGGAATAAGAAAAGTTTTGTGTTTGAACTCCGCATTCCGAAATCCGAAATTATTTGGATTTCATCGGGATGAAATACCAGGTTCCCTTCTTCATCTGTTTGATCTCCCGGATGAGCTGAGCGAAGTCCTCTTTCCGGTTCACAAAATCGATCTCACTCGTATCGACCACCAGCAAGGGACCTTGATCATAGTGAAAAAAGTAGTAGTTGTAGGCATCCGTCATTGCCTTGAGATATTCCAAATCCACATCTTTCTCATAGGCGAAATTTCTCGATTTGATCCGGTGATGCAGGACCTCGGGTTTTGCCTGAAGAAAGATAACCAGGTCCGGGGTGGGGATCTGTCCATTGAGAAGGCTAAAGATCTGCTCATAGAGGGCTAACTCGTGGTCATCCAGATTGAGGGAAGCAAAGATACGGTCCTTGGCGAAGAGATAGTCGCTCAGAGTCATTTGATTGAAGAGGTCGAATTGGGCAATTTCCTTCTGCTGCTGGAAGCGGTTCAGCAAGAAGAAGATTTGAGCCTGAAAGGCATACTTTTTTCTGTCCCGGTAGAACTGGGGAAGGAAAGGGTTCTCCTCCGGCTTCTCCAGGATCAATCGGGCATTAAACTCCTTTGCCAGGAGTCTGGTCAGGCTCGTTTTGCCTACGCCGATCGGCCCCTCGATGACGATGTACTGAAACATGACTCCTCGAATATCCCCACGTTCCCCATTTTCTATCGTGGACGACTTAAATAAGTTGACATCCACCATGTGTGATTGCGAACCCTTCACTTTCTGTCATTCTGAGCGAAGCGAAGAATCTCGTTTTTCGTTCAGGGTAAACTCCGTGAAAGCAATCTCATGGGATTGCCACGCTTGCGCGCCGTAGCGCTTCAACGCGCAGGCACGTCCCCCGAATCAAGTGCGGGGTCCTCGCAATGACCACTTTTCGAGGTCGTTCACTATAATTCTGTTTTTTTTATTTCTTGACAGACATCCATTTCAGTTTTATGTTTCTTCATATTTACCACAACTCTCTATTTCTTTGCCACAAAAATCTTCACCCCGTTAGAAATAGCGCCCCGCTCGGTTTCGAGCCGCAACGAGCGTCATTTCTAACGGGGTAAACTCCTTGAGGAGGAGATGCCATGCTGAAGAATAAACAGGTTGGGTTTCTGGGATCGGGGAATATGGGAGAAGCCCTGATCCATGGGCTCCTTCACAGCCATCTCTGTCGGCCGGAACAGATCCTGTGCTCGGATGTCAGACCCGAAAGGCTGAAGGCGATCCGTGAAAAGTACGGGGTGAAGGGAACCTCCCATAATCCGGAAGTCGTGAAGCAATCCGATATCATTGTCCTGGCCGTGAAGCCCCAGATCATGAAGCAGGTGGTGGAAGAGGTGGCGAAATATCTCGATCTCTCGAAACTGATCATCTCGATTGCGGCTGGAGTTCCTCTCGATGCGATCGAATCCTGCGCCAGGAAAGAACTGAAACTGATCCGGGTGATGCCCAACATCTGTGTCTCCGTCCGGGAGGGTGTTTCAGCCATTGCCGGGGGAAAGCATGCCTCGAAAGAGGACTTGATCGCGGCGAAGACGATCTTCGATTCCGTGGGGAAATCGATCATCATCGAGGAATACCTTCTCGATGCGGTGACCGGTTTGAGCGGAAGCGGCCCCGCCTACATCTTTCTCATCATCGATGCCCTGGCGGATGCAGGGGTTAAAGTGGGGCTCTCGAGAAGCGATGCCCTGATTCTGGCCTCTCAAACCGTTCTTGGAGCGGCCAAGATGTTAATCGAGACGGGAGAGCATCCTGGAAAGCTGAAAGACATGGTTACCTCTCCCGGAGGAACGGCGATCGCAGGACTCCATACCCTGGAAGAGGGTGGGTTGAGGACCACACTGATCAATGCGGTTGAGGTGGCGACCCAGCGCTCAAAGGTTCTCGGTGAGATTATAAAGAACAACCTGACGAATGAGAAAGCCTAAACAAAAATATTTGAAATTGCCGTCGAATAATCCCCTCCCCCTCTTGACGGGGGAGGGCGAGGGTGGGGGTGGACATATTGGTTCCCCCTCACCCCCACCCTCTCCCGCCTGGGGAGAGGGGGTTAATAAGGAACCAAGGCCGGAAATGGAAGGGGCTGGATTGTCTGAGGGGATGAAGAAGATGTTCAAGGTTGCATCGATTCAGCTATGGATGGGAGAAGAGGATAAGTCCCGGAGAATGGACCGAGTCGAATCGCTCCTGGATCAGGCAATAGGCGCAGATCTCGTCATCCTTCCCGAGATCTGGAACATCGGCTACTTTTCCTTCGACGTCTATTCGAAAGAGTCGGAAACGGTGAGCGGAGAAACGGCCCGGAGGATGTCCCGAAAGGCTAAAGAGCATGGCTTTTATCTCCATGCCGGAAGTTTTGTGGAAGAGGAGGATGGGAAATTATTCAACACCAGCCTTCTTTTCGATCCCGAAGGGAAGTTGATCGCCAGATACCGGAAGATCCATCTCTTCGGATATGGATCCCAGGAGAGCCGGATCCTTTCAAGCGGCAGTGAAGTGGTGGTGGTTGAAACCCCCCTGGGCAAAATCGGAATGTGCACCTGCTACGACCTCCGGTTTCCTGAACTCTTCAGGAGGATGCTTGATAAGGGAGCTGAATTATTCCTGGTCGCATCCGGATGGCCCTATCCCCGGCTGGAACACTGGTTGATGTTTAACCGGATTAGGGCCATTGAAAATAGCTCATTTTTGATCTCAAGCAACTGTGCGGGAAAGAACCGGGGAATCCAGTTCTGCGGTCATAGCATGATCGTCAATCCCTGGGGAACCATTCTTGCAAGCGGCGGGGATGAAGAGTGCATTCTCAGGGCGGAAATCGATCTGGAAAAGGTTTCAACCGTCAGAAGGGAATTTCCTGCCGTCAGGGACCGGGTTTTATATTAACTCCCCTCTGTCCCCCCTTATAACTCCCCCTTCCCCCTCTTAATTTAAGAGGGGGAGAGTAGAGGGGGCGTTAGATTGGGGGGATGAAGGGGGTTATAAAGAAGAGGGGAAGAGAGAAAGGGGCTTTGGGTGGCTTGCCGCTGAAGCCTCGGCGCAGGCAGGGGATATAAAGATGGTTGCTGCAACATTTGATGTCCTCATTATTGGCGGCGGGGTAATGGGGTCGAGCATTGCCTATCATCTGGTTGATGAGGGGTTCAAGGGAAGGATTGGAATTTTTGAGAAAGACCCCGCTTACGAAAAGGCTTCCACCGCCCTCAGCGTGGGAGGAATCCGTAGGCAGTTTAGCACAGAGGTGAATGTCCGCCTCTCCCAGTATAGCCTTGCCTTTTATCAGGAGTTCGGTGAACGGATGGAGGTCGGTAGGGAGCGGCCTGAGATCGGTTTTAAACCCAGAGGGTATCTCTTCCTCGGAAGTGAGAGGAACTGGCCTATTCTTGTGAAGCATCAGACCTTTCAGAAATCGCTGGGCGTGGAGACTCAGCTCCTCAATATTGATGAAACTCTTCAGCTCATTCCCGATCTCAATACGGAAGATCTGGTTGGTTCTTCTTTTTCTGCTGGTGACGGGTATATGGATCCCCATGGTGTGCTCCAGGGGTTTGTCAGAAAGGCAAAGCATTTGGGGGTGGAGTACGTCTATCAGGAGGTGGTGGAGATCCTGCGAAAAGGGGACAGGCTGGAGGGAGTGAAGACGAAGGACGGAACGACCTACCTCTCCTCCTCAATTGTCAATGCGGCAGGGCCCTATGCAGGAGAGGCGGGGAAGATGGCCGGCGTGGAGATTCCCGTTGTTCCGGTGCGCCGGATGGTCTACCTGTTAAAACCGCCGCGACTCTTCGACTATGACCTTCCTCTCACCATCGACACCTCCGGAGTCTATTTCCTTCACGAGACCGGAAAGCAGATTCTCAGCGGAAAATCCCGGAAAGAGGAGCCTCCCGGATTCAACTTCACATGGGATCGCGATTACTTCAATGAAGCGATCTGGCCATCTCTCGCCCACCGCATTCCTCTCTTTGACAAGTTGAAAATCAATAGTGGCTGGGCAGGGCTCTATGAGGTAAACCAGTGGGACTCCAACGGAATCATCGGAGAGCATCCGGAGGTGCGGGGTTTCTACATGGCAGTCGGATTCAGCGGCCATGGCTTTCAGCAGGCGCCCGCTGTGGGAAAAGCGCTATCGGAAAAGATTCGCCTGGGACGATATGAGACCGTAGATGTGAAGCCGCTGGGTTACGAAAGGATCGTTGAGGGGAGGAAGGTGCTTGAGGAGGAGGTTATTTGAACGATAGACGAGGGACGAAGGGCGATAGACGATAGAAATTGGCAGGGGGGGATTTTAGAGTTGTTTTCTACATAAGGTGTGGAAGAGACCTATGCCCATTAAGACAGAGGGCAACGAATTGAGATGTCCTAATCATAAACACCTTTATGGAGGTTAGCGATGAAAGGGTATGGCGGGAAATTACTGAGAGTAAATCTTTCTAATGGTCAGGTGTCCAAAGAGGAGATCCCTGATTCCACCCAGAGGGATTTCCTGGGAGGAAGGGGGTTCGCAATCAAACTTTTATGGGACGAGGTAAAGAAGATCGATCCCCTATCAGAACAGAATAAGATCGTCTTTGCCACGGGCCCTTTAAGTGGACAGCTTCTTCCGAGCTCAGGCAAGATGGTCATTGCCTCAAAGAGCCCTCTCACAGGAGGCTACGGAGATGGCAATATCGGGACAATGGCATCCGTCCATCTGAGAAAAGCAGGCTATGATGTGGTGGTCGTCGAAGGAAAATCGGCGAAACCCTGTACCCTACTCATTGAAGATGAAAACGTCAGGATCGGGGAGGCCTCTGACCTGTGGGGCAAGGATACGTTTGAAGCCCAAGACCTACTGGAGAAAAAATATGGGAAGAATTCAGGGATCCTTCTCATCGGACCTGCAGGAGAAAATCTCATACCCATTTCAACGGTCATGTCCCAACGAGGAAGAGCAGGGGGACGGCCCGGCATGGGCGCTGTGATGGGATCAAAGCATTTGAAAGCCATCGTCATCAAAGGAACCGGAAATATTTCTAACTTTGACGATCCTAAACTGAGAGAGCTTGGGAAAAAAGGGTATGAAGAGATTAAAGGAAAGGAGAGTTTTGATTTCTGGATGCGTCAGGGGACGATGCAGGCGTTTGAATGGTGCAATGAGAACGGGTGCCTTCCGACTTATAATTTCAAGGAAGGGGTTTTTGATTTTTCAAAAGAAATGGATGGTTATATCTTAGAAAAGCTCCATGTTGATCGTAAGGGATGTCCCATGTGCAGCATGCAATGTGGCCATGTGATTAAGGATTCCGAGGATCAACGGACAGAACTGGATTACGAAAATGTTGGCATGTTGGGTCCCAATATCGGGTTGAAAAGTCTGCCACAAGTAGCCGTGTTGAATCGAATGGCAGATGAGTGGGGACTGGATACGATCTCCCTGGGAAGCGGCATCGGATTTCTCATGGAAGCTTCGGAGAAGGGACTGATCAAGGAAAAGATTGGGTGGGGAGATTTTGAAGCATCCCAAAAACTCGTCAAGGAAATTGGAAAGGGAGAAGGGGCGGGAGCTTTGGTGTCGAAGGGAGTGAAAGCCGCTTCGGAGGCCATTGGGAAGGGCTCTCAAAAGTGGGCCATGCATGTGAAGGGGCTGGAGATCTCGGCCTACAACTGCCATGGTTGTCCCGGAATGGCCCTCGCTTTTGCAACCTGCTCAATTG
>MGQQ01000129.1 GCA_001798855.1 Deltaproteobacteria bacterium RBG_16_49_23
GCTCCCACGCCGACAAACATCTCCACAAAATTGGAGCCGCTGATAGAGAAGAAGGGAACATTTGCCTCCCCAGCCACTGCTTTGGCAAGGAGGGTCTTCCCTGTTCCGGGCACCCCCACGAGAAGCACTCCCTTTGGAATCTTTCCACCGAGACGTTGAAACTTTCCAGGATTCTTTAAAAATTCAACGACCTCCTTCAATTCCTCCTTTGCCTCGTCGATTCCAGCCACATCGACAAAGGTCACCTTCTTATCCTTCTCCGCAACAATCTTCGCACGGCTTTTTCCAAAGGACATGACGCTCGTCTCCGGCCCAATTCGAGAAAAGAGAAATCTCCAGATGAGGATGAAGAAGATGAGGGGGATGATCCAGGAGAGAATATTGGTCACCCACTTGCTTTCGATCTTGCCTGTATATTTCACCTTCAGGGATTCCAGTTCCTTCACCAGATCGGGATCCTCCACCCGGACGGTCTGAAACCTTCGTATTCCCTTTTCCGTTGTCCACTCGCCGGAAATCGTTTCCGGGGTGATGGTCAATTCTTTGATTCTGCCCGCCCTGATGGATTCTTTGAGTTCGCTATAAGAAATGACATCCTCCGATCCCTTCGAGACGAAATAATTCTGGACAAGAAGGATGATAAGAAAGGCAATGACAAAGTACCAGATCGTAAAGTTCGTTTTTTTAAAGAGGGGTTTCTTTCCTCCTCGATCGGATGGCTCTTTGAGTTTAAGAAGTTCTCTGATATTGAGTGGAGATTTTTGGTCTTTCTTCATTGAAGTTCTCCGAATACCCTTCGAAAGATTTCGTCCACATGCCGGAGATGGCTCCGGACATCGAGGAGACGTTCCAGTTCCTCATGGTTCATAAACCGTTTGATCGTTTCATCCTGAGAGAGAAGGGTTTTGAAATCGGCTCCCTTTTCCCAGACCTGCATGGCGTTCCTCTGGACCACTCCATAAGCCTCTTCCCTGGAGAGGCCTTTTTTGGCGAGAAGGAGAAGGATCGCCTCCGAATGGATGAGCCCCCCCATCTTCTCAAGGTTGGTCTTCATATTCTCCGGGTAGACAATGAGATTTTCAATGAGGGAGGCGAGGCGGTTGAGCATATAGTCCATCAGAATAGTTGCATCGGGGGCGATCACCCGCTCGACCGAGGAGTGGCTGATATCCCGCTCATGCCAGAGGGGAATATTCTCCATGGCCGCCAGGCTATACGACCGGATCAGGCGCGCCAGTCCGGAGAGATTCTCTGCGGAGATGGGATTGCGCTTGTGCGGCATGGCAGAGGATCCCTTCTGCCCCTTCGAGAAGAATTCTTCAGCTTCAAGGACTTCCGTCCGCTGGAGGTGCCTGAGCTCCACAGAGAATTTTTCGATGGAGGAGGCGATGATTCCCAGGGTGGTGAAAAATTCGGCATGGTGGTCCCTCTGGACAATCTGGGTGGAGATGGAAGCGGGCTTCAACCCGAGTCGCTTGCAGACCGTCTCCTCGACCGAGGGCGGGATGTGGGCAAAAGTTCCCACCGCGCCTGAAATTTTTCCGAAACGGACCGCCTCCCTGGCCCTCTCCATCCGGAGGAGATTCCGCTTCATCTCATCATACCAGAGGGCCATTTTGAGGCCGAAGGTGATGGGTTCGGCATGGATTCCATGGGACCGGCCGATCATCAAGGTGTCCTTATAGTTGAAGGCTTTTTCTTTTAAAACCCCGAGAAGCCGCTGAATGTCCTGGAGGATGAGGTCAGAAGCCTCTTTGAGCAGCAGGGCAAGGGAGGTGTCGAGGATGTCGGAGGAGGTGAGACCGTAGTGAAGGTACCGGGAAAGAGGGCCGATCGATTCCCCTACGTTGGTGAGAAAGGCAATCACATCGTGCTTCGTCACCTTCTCCAGCTCATTGACCCGGTCGACATTAAAAGCGGCCTTTCCCCTGATCTCCCTGGCGGCTTCCAAAGGGATTTCTCCAAGGTTTGCAAGGGCTTCACAGACGACGAGTTCGATCTCAAGCCAGGTCTCAAATTTTCTCTCTTCCGTCCAGATCCTTGCCATCTCCGGCCGGGTATAGCGTGGAATCATTATACACTCCTTTATTTATGTATAACCCCATTTTACTGGTTGGAGCAATAAAGTCAACCCTCAATTCCTCGACGAACAATGAAATTATTTTAGGTTGAAGCTATGGTGAGGAAGCCGGTTTGGGCAAAGTGAAGGGGTAAAGTGAAATCTTAAAGACCAATGACCTAACCCCTGCCTCCCACAGGCAGGCATTAACAAAACCGGCATCTTAGCCTGAGCCCTCAAACCAACGACTTTATTTTTCTATACAAAGTCCTTGCCCGTTGATTGATTAATATTGACAATCTATAAGCTTGAAATGCATACTAATCGAATGATTATTATCAAATCTCCCCGCGAGATCGAACAGTTAAAGAGATCAAACATCATCGTGGCAGAGGTCTTCCGGGAACTGAGAAGGGCGGTTTCTCCGGGGGTGACCACCCAGGAACTGGACCGGATTACGGAAGAGATGATCCTAAAGAGAGGGGCGGTTCCCGCCTTCAAGGGTTACCGGAATTTTCCCGCCTCCCTCTGCGTCTCGATCAATGAAGAGGTGGTCCACGGCATTCCCGGACCGATGAAGCTAAAAGAGGGAGATATTGTAAGCCTTGATGTAGGGGTCAATCTCCATGGCTATTTCGGAGATGCGGCCATAACCCTTCCTGTCGGCGAGGCGGATCAAGGGGCAAAG
Source organism: Deltaproteobacteria bacterium RBG_16_49_23 (assembly GCA_001798855.1). Classification (GTDB taxonomy): domain Bacteria; phylum Desulfobacterota; class BSN033; order BSN033; family UBA1163; genus RBG-16-49-23. The sequence continues at coordinate 2,748 of MGQQ01000129.1, forward strand.
AGACTTCTGGAGGTGACAGAGAAGGCGCTCCATATCGGGATTGAGATGGCAAGGGTGGGGAATCGCCTCTATGACATCTCCCATGCTATCCAGAACTGGGTGGAGTCAAAAGGTTTTTCAGTGGTCAAGGACTTTGTGGGGCACGGCATTGGCAAAAGCCTTCACGAAGAACCGCAAGTTCCGAATTTCGGATCTCCCGGCCAGGGGCCGAGGCTGGAGAAGGGAATGGTCTTTGCCCTGGAACCAATGGTTAACGAGGGATCCTATGAGGTGAGAATCCTCTCCGATGGCTGGACTGTGGTAACAGCCGACGGGAAGCGCTCGGCTCATTTTGAACATTCCATTGCAATCACCGACGGAAAAGCAGAAATCCTAAGCATACTTTGACATAAACGATGAAATAACCCCACCCAGCCTCCCCTCATAACTCCCCCTTTCCCCCTCTTAGATTAAGAGGGGGCGGCGGAGCCGGGGGCGTTAAGATTGGGGAGGTGTGGAGGGGTTAGACCATTGGCTTTTAAGGAGGCAGAAGAAATAATGTACCGGGTAGCTCAGAATATGGTCGATTTGGTAGGGTTCACCCCTCTGGTGAAGATCAATCATATCGTTCCGAACAAGAGAGTAAAGGTCTATGCGAAGCTGGAGCGGTATAACCCGGCAGGTTCGGTCAAAGACCGGATTGCACAGTACATGATCGAATATGGCGAAAAGGAAGGCCTCCTGACCAAGGATAAGATCGTCATCGAGCCCACCAGCGGAAACACCGGGATTGCCCTGGCGATGGTCTGTGCTGTGAAAGGCTACCGCCTGGAGCTGGTGATGCCGGAGACGATGAGCATGGAGAGGCGAAAGATTCTCACAGCCTACGGAGCCAAAATCATCCTCAGCGAGGGCGCCAGGGGAATGGATGGCGCGATCGACCTGACCGAGGAGATGGCGAAAGATCCTAAATATTATATGCCTCACCAGTTTGAGAACAAGTATAATGTTCTGGCCCATTATGAGACAACGGGGGTGGAGATCTGGAGAGCGACCAAAGGGAAGATCAGGATGTTTGTGGCGGGTCTCGGGACGACCGGGACGCTTATGGGGGTTTCCAAAAGGCTGAAAGAGTATAATCCACAGATAAAAATTGTTGGTGTGGAACCCTTTCCCAATTCGAAGATTCAGGGATTAAAGAACCTCGATTCTCAATATGTCCCGGAGATCTACGATCCAAGCCGTTTGGACGAGAAGATCAATGTGACGGATGAGGATGCCTTTGAAATGGCCCGGGTCCTCACCCTGCGGGAGGGAATCTTCTGCGGGATCAGTTCGGGCGCGGCCATGTGGGGGACCTTACAGAAGGCCGTGGAGCTGGACAGGGGCGTGGTCGTCACCGTCTTCCCGGATGGGGGCGGAAAATATGTGAGCACTCCTCTTTATGAACCGAGCAAATGTTTCGAGTGTTTACAGAAACATAAAATCCCCACCTGCATGACCGAGGAATATATTACGGCCCTCGAGTGTCTGGTGAAGGAAGGAAGTTAATCATAAGCAATAAGATGAATTAGGGATTCCCCATTCGATCATTCCTGATTTGCACAACCCTCGGTCTAATCAACAGAGGGGATATGGTTCTAAAGCAACATTCCGGTTGAGGGGCTGGTTTTACTGCCATAAAATACGGAAAAACAGATTAAAGTAGACAAGCACTCTCTTTTCCTGTCTTCGCTCACCCCTTCTGAATCCTTTTCCAAAACCTCTCCCCCCCAATGATTACTCACTTCGGAAGAGCGAATTTTCATCTTGGATTTCAGATAGTTTTGGAACTCAGTTCAGGGGATGGCGAGGGTGCTTGATATGGAGAGCCCTGGGGTTCTCTTGACATTGGGTAGAGTGTGGAAATATGATGGATTGAATTTGGAAAGAGAAGCATTCCATGAAAATTTTGGTTGACGCAGATGCATGCCCTAAATCTGTTCTTCGTATCTGTATGCATGTGGGACGCAAACATGGCATCCAAGTCTGGACAGTAGCCAGTTTTAACCACAGCATTGAATCAGACCATCATCTGGCGGTAGGGGCCGATCCCCAGGAAGCAGACTTCAAAATCATCAATATGACAGGGAAGGGGGATATTGTCGTAACCCAGGATTGGGGACTGGCAGCCGTGGTACTGGGGAAAGGGGCTAAATGTTTGAATCCGACGGGCCGGGAATTCCACTCCGACCGGATCGAATTCTTACTGGAAGAGCGCGAGGTTAAGAGCAAACTCCGCCGGAGTGGAGGAAGAACAAAAGGCCCAAAAAAGCGGACGGCTGAAGATGATCGGCGATTCGAGATCTCTTTGGAACGGATCCTTTTGAAAGAATAGAAAGATGGATACTTTAAGCTACCAGGCGATCAGAAGCAGAAAGAGGGGAAGGACAATCTCTCTCCAAATCAAGGAGGATGGGAAAATAGTCACCCACGTTCCCCATCGCTTACCGAAACGGGAGGTAGAGAGATTTGTTAAAGAAAAGCAATCGTGGATCGTTGAAAAGATATCAGAAAAAGGAAGTATTTGAGAGGAAGTATTTGAGGGACAGAGGAAGTATTTGAGGGACGTCCATAAATTTATAAATTCAAATGCTTATTGACTTAACCCAACTTCCGGATGAACCAAATGAGGCATAAAGGGGGGCAGACTGTAAATGGAACCTCGGATCTAAAACAACAATCGTTGACCTATTTATCCTAATTTATATTTAAATTTCCTCAGGAGTTCTTTTCGCCAGGCCACCCCGTCCTCTTTTTCCATGCCTTTCGGAGAGAAGCCGTCGATCACGCCGAGGACGCCTCTTCCCTGTTCCGACTGGGCGAGGATCACCTCCACGGGATTGGCTGTGGCGCAGTAGACTGTGCAGACCTCCTGACACATCTTGACCGCATTGAGGATGTTGATCGGGAAGGCATCCTTCAGGAGGATGATGAAGCTATGGCCGGCTCCGATCCTGAAGGCATTTTTCATCGCCATCTCTTTCAGGACCTCATCGTTTCCCTCTCCACGGACAAGACAATGACCGGAAGCCTCGCAGAATCCGATGCCGAATTTAATGTTGGGAACAGCCCCCACCAGGATTTCGAAGAGATCCTCAACGGTCTTGATAAAGTGTGTCTGTCCAAAGATCACATTGCACCCCTCGGGGATCTCTATTCGTTCCGTCTTCAGTTCCATCTCTTTCCTCCTTTTAAAGGATTGCCCTTAACTCCTCGAACCCTTTTTATCCAAATCGTAGCACTTTAGTTGTTTGGAAAAAAGGTATGATCAAGATATCGTAATATTCCAAATCCCCCTCAATCCCCCTTTTTCAAAGGGGGAAGTATTGCACCTCCCTTTGGCAAAGGGAGGTGGGGAGGGATTTTATGAAGCCTTTTTTAAAACGCTAAAGTGTTACCCCAAATCTATTTGATCGAGATAACGCGCCCCTCTGTCATCTTTACAAGGTCTGAAGGGGTGAGTTTGAAGACCGCATTGGGCGTGCCGGCCGCGGCCCAGATTTCTTCGTATTTCAAAAGATCCTCATCGATAAAGATTTCGATCTTCTCAAGGTGACCCACCGGGGGAACACCACCGATGATAAAACCAGTCTTCTCGCGGACGAAGTTTGCATCTGCCTTGCCAAGCGGTTCGGAGATCAATGCCTCAATCTTCTTCTCATTGATTCGGTTTGGACCACTGGCAATGACCAATATGGGTTTGTCCGTGTGTTTAGATCGAAAGACAATCGATTTGGCAATCTGCTCCACCTGACATCCGACTGCCTGAGCGGCTTCAGCAGAGGTTCGTGTGGTGGATTGTAATTCCATCACCTCATTTGGAAAACCGAGCGCCTTTAGCGCTTCCCGAACTTTCTGAACACTTGGGATTGACAGGTTTGACATATGGTGAAATTTATTGAATCCACGACTAAAAGTCAATCGAATTAAAACATGGACTTTTTTGTCGCAATTAAATGATGATAAATGTTAGAAGCACAAAAGGAGGTGGAGTCGGTATGTAGATTACTCAAAGGGTTTATAGAATTTTTTTCCCGAGAAAGCAGAAAAGAAATCTACATTTTTTTTGAAGTTTTAAACATAATATTGATCGTCTCATAATTGAAAAAACATAATCTTGAAAATCTCCCCCTGCCTGTCCGGCAGGCAGGCTCACCCCTCTTTGCCCTCCGGGTCAGAGACCGCTCTCTCCGAGCCAGAGGCTCTTCTGGGCCGGAGGCTGGGTCGGAGACCAAAGAGGGGAATTATTCCTCCCTTTGGTAATCTTTTTCCTGTCTAGGACAGGCAAAGGGAGGTTAGGAGGGATTTTATCAATGTATTCTTAATTATAAATTATAAGACAGTTAATCATCCTGCCTCTCATATCAATTGTCCCTTTTTAGATAGGTTTTGATCTCAACCCTTTCGCCGTCCGTCATAACCGTGATGGCTCCGTGTTTATCCGTTCTGAAGATCTTTGAACCCAATCTTTTATATCTCTCTATAACCTCCGGGTGAGGAAGCCGGCCTATGTTGCGCTCTCCAACACTTAAAATGGCATAGTCAGGCTTCACTTTTTCAAGAAAGCCTGGACTGCTTGATGAGGAACTTCCGTGATGGGGGACTTTCAGGATATGAGCCCTGAGCGAATGGCCTTTTCTCACCATCCGTTCCTCTGCCTCTCTTTCCACATCTCCCGTCAGAAGAAGAATGACATTCTTAAATCTCAGTTTCATCACCAGGGACTGGTTATTGAGCCAGGCGGGATTCCTATGGCTCAGAGGGCCGGGACTTCCGGCCGGCGGATTGAGGATGGAGATTTCGACTCCTTGTATCGATTGAAATTTCATGTCTTCGTTCAGGGGGACCCTTTCTATTTTTCTCCTCTGAAGCGTCTTCTCCAACTGGAAATAGGATTCTGAATCTGTGCGAAGCCCGGTGTCCAGGAACCGGCCGATTGAAAATCGGGAGGCAATGAAATTTAAGCCTTTCAGGTGGTCCGGGTCAGGATGGGTCAGGACGAGGGTGTCAATCTTTCGAATCTTCTTGCTCCGGAGAAAAGGCGCGATCGCATTCTTTCCGATATCGAACCGGTCCTCATGGAGCCCCCCCCCATCGATCAACATCCTCTTCCCCCCGGGAAATTCGACCAGGATCGAGTCCCCATGGCCCACATCGAGGAAGGTGAGGATGAGGTCCTTACGAAATAGATCCTTCAGGTTCCAGTAGGCTATATCGGCGGCAAGAAGGATGAAAATTCCGACAAAGAGATATCTGATCTTTTTCCCTTTCCGGAGATGGACCATTAAGAAAAGGAGGAGATAATAGAGGATGATCTCAAGGAGAGTAGGAGTGGAGAGATCGATGGACGCATAGGGAATGGAGGCAAAGAAGGCCACGATTTTGAGGAGAAGAGCCGCAAAGAACTGATTCACCGTGATCAGAAGACCGGCCAGGGGGTAGAAGAAGAAGGAGAAGAGGGAAGCGATCAGGCTGATAGGGACGATGAGAAAACCCACCCATGGAACGGCAAAGAGGTTGGCCAGAAATCCGATGAGAGAGACCCGGTTGAAATGGAGCGCAACAAAGGGAGCGGTTCCCAGGATGGCGACAACAGTGACTATGAGAGAGAGCGTCACATATTTCCAGATCTTCTGTCTCCATGAGATTTCCGGGGGGATGGGCATTCCTTCTCGTTTAAGATTCCGGAGAAGGCGCGGCACGAGATAGAGAATCGAAAGGACGGCCAGGAAGGAGAGCTGGAAGGAGACATCAAAAAGGGATGGAGGAGAGAAGAGGAGAATCAGTAAGGCCGCGAGGGCAAGGGTGTGGAGGAGATATCTCTCTCTATCGAAAACAATGGAGAGAAAGAAGAGGATGACCATAATCGTTGCCCGTATCACGGAGATCCCTCCACCGGCAATGAAGGTGTAGAGGAGAAGGCAGGGAATCGTCATGGCGGCTGCCCATTTTCTGGCAGATAGGGAAAGGAGTAGAAGCTCCGAACGCTTCATGAGCCAGAGAATCAAAGAGAAAGAGAGGAAAGCGACAATCCCGAGATGATCCCCCGAGATAGCAAGAAGGTGGGCGATCCCGGTGGCAATAAAATGTTCTCTTACGTCTTCAGGGATGTTTCCCTGCTCTCCCAGAACCAGGGCCTGAAAGAGGGAAGAATAAGGCAAGGTTCCTTCTTTTTCTAAAAAATTACGGAGGTGATCCCTCCATTTCTCGATTCTCAGAAGTATGGGATTTTTAAAGCCCTCGCCCACCTTGACCCACATCTTTTCATCGGACAAGAATCCGATGGCATGAATTCTTTCAAAGGCGAGGCGCCGTTCGTAGGAGAAGACACCCGGATTATGAAATCCATGCGGGCGCTGGAGCCTGCAGAGAAACCGGAGGCGGTCCCCCACATGGAGGGGCCCCCCCTCCCCCTTTATAAAAAGGAGGAGATGGCCTTCCACAGGGATGTGACGGTCTCCGGAGATCATCTTGTGGGATTTGATCAAAAGCTGGGTCCCGGTCCGAGTCCGTTGCGGGGAACGATCGATGGTCCCCTCCAGCAGGATTCGTTGAGGACCAATGAAACGGGAGACATGAGAGGGAGAATGCTTCGGATGGAGATAACTTTGCATCGAGAATATTCCGAGAAAAAAGAAGAAAGAGAGGGCAACCCAGGAGGCCCACCGGATTCTTTTCAGAACCATCAGGAGGACCCAGAGCGCCAGAAGGATGAGGAGAAGGAACAGCCCTTGAGAAAAATAGGGGAGGTTGAAATGACCCCCATAGATCCCGATTGCATAAGCGATCAGGATGGGAATGAGAGGCAGGCGAAGTATTCCGGTCATCTCCGCCCCGATGGGATCAGCTTTTCAAAAAGGGTTTTGTCATCACCAGGATGACCCACCATAATGAAAACCAAAGAGCTTTGTCAAGCAGAAAATAGGAGAGCTCCCCTTTTTTCTCTTGACAGGCGCCTTTTAATGGATAACCCCATCGCCTTCTTTTTTTCGGATGACACCCATTTCTCCCGAAGTAAAGTTTCTTAAATAATTTAACTACGCCCCCGCCAGTGCGCCCCATGAATCCAGTATGCCCGGTTGCCTAAGATCCCGTGTGGCGCGATCCATGATCTCGAGTTTGTCTGGAGGAATCTGTTTTCTTAACGCCTCGCGTCTCTCTTCCAACTCTTGGGTAAGTGACATCTTCGTCTCCTTTCTTCCTGATTTCGCGACAAATACCTGCTAAAGCCACCATGAAAAGTCCGGGCTGCCGCCTAACCCGGAACATTGAAAATGGGGAAGTGTCCCTCATTTCTCACTAAAGATGATTTCCTCTTTCTTGGACCGAGGCATCGCTTTTATCTGTGCTTCTCGAACAAGAGCTTCGGAATGCGTCAAGCCTTCTTGTTGATATAACAGCTTGACGGGCAGGCGAGTTCGGGTGTAGGTTGCCCCCCGACCCTCACTATGTTGCTTGACCCGAGCCCGCACATCTTTTGCTATCCCCGTGTAGAGCGACCCGTCCCCGCAGCGAAGGATATAGACCGTCCAATCCTTTCGTCCCTTTCTCTTCATCCCTTGGATCATTCTTAGGTATTTAGTCTCCACGTTCATTCTCTCTCTATTAGGCTGCTGAAAAAGTCAATTTTCATAGGTTGCTCAAAAATGCCCAGATGTAAGGCTCCCGAAATTCTGAGGAGTGAGGCGTACTTGGAGGTACGCCACAACGACGAAGGATGAGGGGAACGCAGCAGATGGGCATTTTTCAGCAACCTGATAGAGCTTTATTACAGACGATTAGGGGGATTGGAAGTTATCAATCATCAATTACGGTTTGAAACATACACCTTTCCTTGAATCTTTGGAAGTGTAAAGATCAGGGAGAACTAATTTATTTTATCTGCCAAAATATTTTAGGAAGGTGGAGAGGGAAAGAAAGGCGGAACAAAAAAGGGGGAGGAAAAGACAATTTAACTCGACTGGGCCGACTTTTTTATGGATGACACCAGAGATCAGAGATCAGTATTTAAAAACTTAACTTGTTGAATGTTGAGACCTGACCCCGAAGCCTCCTTTTAACCAAAAACAGCTCCTCGGTCTCTAAATATTGGAGGGGATGGATCAGCCTGCCGCCTAACTGGAACCTCTCAGGGCAGGAGCATGCACCTGCATCCATCAGGGTCAAGAAAACCCATGCATCTCAGAATGCCAAATCGATGGTATGCCAATATTGCCCGGTAGCCCATGATTTGATTGGCGGTCCGTCCCGCTCCTCATATTTTGATCAGCCATGCCATGTTGGTCAGGTTCTGCCCCTCACCCGAACCCGTAACTAACTGGGGACCTTACCCCGACATGTTGAATAGGACGGCATGAGGGCACAACATCGTTTCTAGGTCGCAGAGGGATTCTTTTCTCTCTGCAGTTCCGTCTCAGACGGGATTGAACCTCTATAAGTGTTTGGTGCAGGACCTCTTCTTGCACCCAATTAGAAATCAAGTTGGAACGACTGCCAACTGGCAAAAGGCTTTTTTTCTGTTAGAACGAAAATCATTACCTTTTCGTCGTGGATTTCTTTTCCCTATTGACACGGGAGGCCTTATAAGTGTTAGGCGTTGTTTTTTTATTGAAACTCAATAATCAAGTCTGAGTTCACCAACTTTATTTGCTCCTTGTAAAGTGTACAGTTTGGGTTTGACCCCAATTCAGAATTCAGGGGCGTGCCGCTTTTGGCGCGTTCCCCTTGAGCGACGGGTTAGGCAGTATTGATGCCTTGATTTTGGGTTCATCCGGGAGCATCTTGGCTTGCCAGCGCACAATTGGGATGCCGGCAGAACTCAGAGCTTTATTTTTCTTTGCATCTGCTGTCTTGCGGAATTCTCTTTCATGGGATTCATCGTCCAGTTCAATGACGGCAACGATGCTGGAATCTTTGTTACACACTACGAAATCGGCACTCATGCGGTTAATCCGGTTGTTCCATGCTTGGAAATTGTTGCCCTTTTTGACGCCAAGAAATCTCGAAAGCTGTACTTGGGCAAGGACTATGTGCTCCGGCAAGGCATTGAGAAGCCGAAAGTACAAAATCTGCTCGGGCTGTGTAAGCGGCTTTTTGGCATAAAAAGGCCAAACTTCATCGGACTTGCCGCTTTGCCTCTTGGCTTTCATTGCAATGATGACGGCAACAACCACAGCAACAATCAACAATAAAAACACCCAATCCATTTCTACTCCTTTCTTTACTGCCTAACGCCGCTCTTCAGCGGGCGCGGCTTTTTGCGATCCGCTGAAAGAGCGGCGTTCGGCCTTCTTCATTCCTTGTCTAATTCCTATTTAAGCCCATTTCCCGACTTTGCAGTTTTGATTTCCACTGGGTTTCCATAACCAGTATGTCATCCGGTGTCGCAGATGACCCTGCAACCTCCAAGATCGAGACCTGGTAATCGCTTGGGTCTCGGCTTTTGAGCCCCTCATTGTCGCCGTGACCCGTGCTGACATAGTTTTGCCACCGACCCCAAAAACCTTCTCCACCTCTCGCCGAGCCTACATACTGTTCTTTAGTCTTCGGGCACGTTAGCAAATAAACCCCGCGAGAGGACTTCAGCGTGGCGACCCAACTCTTGGGAAGATTGTCGAGTTTAGAAAGTGGCTGGATGAAATTTAGGAAACCAGGAAAATCAGGCTCCCGGAATTCTCTGCGTAATTCAGTGATGGGCTTGTCATTTCGGGCAGCGTATTGCACCCACGCAAGGGCACCCGGCCCCCAATCGATAAAAATCTTTCCGATAAGGTCTTGCAGTTTGTCTTGTAATTTGAGGTCATAGACATCGCAACTACCCGCCTTGTCAATGCCATCCATGCGAGGCATAGGTGTATCTTTCTCCAACAGTCCCCGATAATTCACTGAATAGAGTCCTGCGAACATCGTTTCGTCACTAAGATTGACGACAAATACCGCCCAGTAGGGTGCATTAAGTTTGGGCCGATTCGAGATACTTTGGGTAGACTGGTAATTTTCAAATTGAGGGCGGTTGTCGCGCCACAGTTCATAAGGTGTAAAGCCCCGCTTTGCTCGTTTATCCTTGTGCCTAATTAAGCGAATATCATTCAGCGGCAAGCCAGCTTCACGTAAGATGGTATTGAACATTATTGGCATGTGTTTACCTCTTCAGATAAAGTGGTCGAACGCCAAGCATCACCGGACCCTGAACCCCCAATAGGTTCAGGGTCCGGTGGATGCTGTTGTTGGAGCTTTACTAGTTCTACTGAGCTTCGGATTATCGAAGACGATCTCCTTTAGGTCGGAGAAAAAAGAAAGAAGGTTAAATTCAGTGATGGGCGCTTCGCCTGGGTGTGCGCTCTGGCAACGCATCTCGAAGCAGCTATGTAATCGTGTATGCTGATTCGAATCAATGATCTGCATTCCTTCCAGAACCCAAAGAGTGTCATTGTCAAAAACTTCGTTCAGATCCCCTATGGATGAAAGGTTAAATACCTTGTTAAACCTCTTGAACCTTCCCTTCTGCTGACTCGCCATCTGTGCGGATGTCACGTTGAAGGTAGCAAAGCCGATTTCCTCAATCTTGGCGTGAATGCGGGAAATGGCTGCACACCAGCCCAATACTACAGATGCGCGAAGAAATCCTTTGAGGGCGCAACCAGTTGCTTCCTTAAGGTAGGTATCCTCATCAGATGGAAGACCCTTGAATAATGTTGTAAGAAGCGCAAGCGATGCGGAGGTAGGGGGCTGCTCATGAAGGACAAGGATGATATCCTCACGGAAGGACTTGATGATGGCATTGAGCAGCTTTAAGTAACTGGCACTTAGGTTACTGGGGCCCGTTATCTTCAGTAGTTGACGGAATAGGTCTGAATACTTGTCCAGCATATCTGTCGAAATCTGCCCTGCAGACAATAGTTGACTTGAATGGGTCGAAAGCCAAGAGGTTGCAAGGCCTTCAGCCTTCTTACGGGTTGCAATTTTATTGACCGTTTTTGCCCTGTCACTCTTGATGCCATTGCGAAGCGACTTCAATTCGGCCAAAAATTGATTAAGATGTTGGCGCATGACTATATCACTGAAGTTCCTTGATGACGTTTGCCAATTCTTTCTTGCCAGCCTCAGACAGTCTTAGGGATGTTGTCTTCCGATCAATCTTTTCAGAGTCGAAGAGCGTTTTATTGTTCCGGAAATTAGCCATAAAATTAGCCCCGTCGTAACACTTCCTCTGTGTGCATTCGTTACGAACGGCATCCGGTTGAGCCTGAAACTCGCCAGCGGCGAGTGCATTGATTAGACATTGCAATAACGTGACACGCACCTGGCTCTCGGCCATTTTCGTTGTCTTGAGGTTATCGAAAAGCGGCAAGATGCGGTCGCCCTGTTTGTAGAACAAGTTGTTGATTTGAGCGATTGTGACCCCTTCCTTCTCCATAAACTTCCTCACTTTGAGGTGAAGATCGGATTCCTTGATGTCTTCTTGCTTGGCTCCTTCCTGGATTTCTGACTTGACGCTGCTGCTCTTAACTTCGGATTCCCCCGGCTTCTGCGCCCCAGTAAGTAAATTCTTCCGCCCCTTGTCAGACGGGGGTTCAAGCTCCGCCAGATAGTATTTGAGTAACGTCTCGAAGCATATAGGCTGCAAATTCTCCGGGCAGGACTTGGCAATTTCTGCTATTTCGAGGATTTTCTCTTTTATCTGTTTCATGTTTTCCTCCATGCCTCCAACGAATAAGCTGACGGGGACGGAGGTTTGTTCCGTTTCCCGTCAAGCGACTTGTTAGGAGGGGTTTGGTAATGATGGACATAAAGGAACGCCATACTTTAAGAGATTGGTTGCAACTTCTTTGGAACACGGTCCGACCGCCAAGGCGGAGGTTGCTTCCAATTCAACGACAAGATAAGGTCTTCCTATCGACACTAACTCTCGACACACTCGAACATATACATCATGGGATTTGGTTTGATCGAACAAGAGGGCGTTAACTGAAAGCTGAGTTACGCCATCGTGCCGCAAGAGCGATATACGATCTTTTCCTTCAACGTATTGGACTCTTGAAACAAGGTCATTTGGTGGATCATCATGCAGGTAAATAAGAATAGTGAGTTTTGTCATTATACTTCTCCTTTTTCTTTTAATTTTTATTCCTAACGACCGGCTTCAGCGGGAGCGTTTAGCGATCCGCTGCAAGCCGTGGTTAGGCTGGATTTTCGGAACCAGGCTCCTTGTCTATGTCTTCAATCACAAGTGTTTCAGCAGGGAGAGCTTCTGGACCCTCTTCTTTGCTTGATTTGCGGGTAATGCGTCGCCGCTTGCGAATACGCAGTGGACCAATTTGTTCAAGGGCCTCTTTACAGAGCATATCATGAAGTGACTTTGCTAAATCTTCCGGATCAATAAGAAGCCCAGTCTCACGACGGATCTCTCGGCGAATGAGCCTCAGAACGCTCTCGTTGAATAAAACCTTGCCAATTGAACCTGCACATAGAGCAGTAGTTTTCTTCCAAAAATCTTCAAGTTCTCCTTTCCGTATCGATTGCTTGTGGAGGATACTTAGCTTTTGAGCGGCGTCATCGAGTGAATCTTCACTATCGAGGGTAACTACGAATGCACGTTCGTATTCGATGCCTTCTTCGAATGTGAGATGATAGAGGTGCCAATCGACGCCA
>MGQQ01000130.1 GCA_001798855.1 Deltaproteobacteria bacterium RBG_16_49_23
CTTGACAAAAGCTTCCATATGTTATAATAGAAGCAGTCATCAAGCTTAAGAGGGGTGATGCACCCCATAAAAAGCCGGGGAGCCCATTATGGGTGGGCTCTTCGGCTTCATATTTTTGTTCGCTGGAGACCATTATGAGTTTCCTCTCTATGGAGATTAACACCTAATTTTGTGCTGTCAAGTTAAATTTGTGGCCCCCTAACCCTACCAGTTATAGCCGTTGTTCAAATCTGAACACAACATCTTGTTATTTGTCAATGAAAAATTAAATTTGTGAAAAGATATTTTTAAGTCATTAGGACCGTGTAATAACGCATAACATCCCGATTCTTCGCCGAGGCAATGAAAGCCGCTTGATACAAGGGATAGCGAAGATCAGCCTTGCCTCTCTTGGAAATCTCCGGGATCGCCTTATCCGAATCCTTTCCGCTTCGATCCGCACTGAGGTCTAATCCACCCATCTTCAATACTTGTCTGCCATTCTGGAAGCGATCTGGATCCCCTATCGCTCCTAATACCTTGGTCCGATACATCATGATAAATTTAAATTGTCATTAAAAACGTGAGTTGTAATATAAAGATGTGACCTGAATTTGAGGGGCAGGTCTATTTTGTTTGCATCATCCTGATGAGTTAATCGTATCATATTGACTCAGACGGTCTCCATCTCAAAATCCCGCGAGCCGCAAGCTCATGTCGGTTCGATTCCGACCTCCGGCACCAAGTTTAATCCCACGCAATTACTTTTCAGGCTTTTTATCTCCAACCTCAACGATTCCTTGTTTTAGCTTTTCTAATTGAAGAAGTATTTCATCAAACCTTGTATCAGACATACCGGTTTCCCTCATCATATCTGTAACCAATTTATATTGACTCAGTTCTTCAGTTTCGGCATCTAAGATTCCTTTGACAATCAGGATTGTTTTTGAATCGGATATTTTCCCCATATCTCGGCCTAGCAACCGAGTACCGGCTAATTTTGTGTCAAAACCCTCTTCCTGAAGCAAGGATAAGTCTTCCTCATACAGTCGCTCCGAATTCCCAGCTTCCTCATACTTATTCATAATGAGCAGTAAATCCTCAGCATCCCTTTTCCGGTTCGGATATTTTTCTTTCCAAGAAATAAGCTTCATGATTGCCAATCCAGGCAGGGAGGCCAATTTGATATCAAGTTCAGGATCAGAACTTAATCGGAAGGTTAATGAATATTCATATGCCTCTTCAAATCCAACCATACTCATCATTATCTCATGTTCAGGAGGCCAACTGATTTCCTTATTTTTGTCAGTAATAGGACCAAAAGGGAGAATATCGATGAGAATAGTTCCGCAGCGCAATCTCTGCTTGTCTGGAGTAAGAGAGAACTGGGTCGTTGCAATCAGTGATTCTTTCAATTTCTCGAATTGTTCCCAGTCGGCAACTTTCACTCCTAAATCGATATCCCCAGTTTTTCTTCGAGGTTCAATACCGTAACCGTGTTTGAGAACAAGATCTCTTGAGAAAGCGCCAACGACAAAGAAGGGAAAGCCAAAAGAGTCTGCTATCCTCTTCAAAAAATAAAGGGCGTCCACTACAGGTTTTTCAATCTTCCCTGATAAATTGAACGATATGCTGGTCATAAATCATTTTGGCGGTCTCAATGTTTCTCTCGTTGCCTGTTGCTAAGAGGTCCGCGTAAATAAGGATAGGATGGACGAGATCTTCATACTTCCTGACTTCAGCCGGCTCCCAGAATCTCTTAAGTATTTCGACATCTCCAGTTTGGTCCCTTTTGAGTCTGTTTTTAATTAACAATTGATCAAGCTCCTCAGGCGCTGTATAGATCGTTATGATTTGCGGTTGTAGATATTGGGTAAGCTTAGCAGCGGCAACCTCTCCTCCCCATTGCCCATTAAAAGGATCAAGGGTTTTCCGTTGCCACCAACCGTACTCCCCTCTAAATCGCCCTAGTGTAAGTTTTGGCCTTAATTGTTCCGGGTAGGCCGTTACCCATCGCTGCAACAAGTTTTCCTTTTGGATTAGTCTCCGGCCTCGTTTCCCCATATCCAATAAAAAACCTAACTCTTTTAATTCCCTCATTATCCAGTCAACAGTTCCAAGGGCTACGCCAGTCTCGGCAGCAATCTCTCGATATGTTTTATTCTCTAACCCAGGGTTACACAGGAAGGCATAAATTACTCTAAGCCCTGCAGGCTTGAAGGTTCGTTTAGGGGGAGCGGCTTTGACAATATCAGGCTTGTTCCCTTTCACAAAAATGTATAGAGGAGGCTGATTGATAAACGCATTTCCAGCCGTATCTATAAATTCTGTCCCATTCTGTTTCAATTCGTCCGCCAGTTGCGTGTTTATGTATTTGGTGACCAGCAAAAGCGGATGGTCGAACTCACCTTTGCGGATCATCGCTAACAACTTGTCAGCCTTCGTCACAATAGCCTTGATCTCAGCATAATACATGATTTCTTTGCCGTGCATTACTATCCGAAATAGGTAATCTGCACGCAACCTGGGAGAGCGAAGAGGCTTTACTGTCTTAATTTCTGCCTGCCCGGGAAGATTATTTCTAAGCGCCTCCAAAGCAAGTCCCAGAAGCTCGTTTTCTGTCATTTTTTCCATAGAGATGATTTATAAGGTTCAATTTATGTTAGTGTTCACTGATTATGAACATAAATAAATAATGAACAAATGTCAAGCTATTTTTAGGGCTATCGTATGGTAACCCTGTAACCCTGTTTCTCGTTGGCCAATTATTAAAATTTGCCATTGATTTCAATATGGGATGGTGGTGCTGGTGGGGAAAGTGTCCTCCATAAGATGCGGCCCTCATAATCTCTTGCAAGTTTGGAGATAAAGCATTAGATTAATATTAAATGAAAACGAGGACATTTCTCGGCCAGATTTCCCTCATTCCTTTCATCATCCTTCTTTTCTCCCAATTCTGTTTTGCTCTGACGAATGAGGAGATCCAAAAATTTCAGTCTCTCTTGAAGGCCCAACCGGTGGGGGAGAGGATCGCTTTCTGGGCGGAGAGGTTTGTTGGGACTCCCTACGATCCGGACCCGATGGGCGAATATGTCACAAAGGCAGTGATTGTCGGGGATGAGAGGGTGGACTGCATGTACCTGACCTTCCGGGCAGTGGAACTTGCCTTTAGCCGCACGCCCGAAGAGGCTGTTCAGATCGCCCTGGAGAAACGATTCCGCTCCAAAGGAATTCTGAAGGATGGGAAGGTCGTCAATTATGGGGACCGGTTTGAATACGGAGAGGACATGATCTTCAGCGGAAAATGGGGAGAAGAGATCACTTCGCAGATGGGAAAGACAAAACGGATCAAGGGTTCGAGGGGAAGGGATTTTGTAGAGATTCTCCCATCCGAACATCTCCTCAAGGATCTAAGGAAATTAAGAAGCGGAGACATCCTATTTTTTATTAAAAAGCCCGAAGCGAGAAGATTGGAGGAGATCATCGGACATATCGGGGTCATCAAAGGAGAGCGAGAAGTCTATCTCATTCACGCCAGTGGCACAAAAGAGAAGGGGGGAGAGGTCAAAAAGGTCTTATTGAAGGACTATCTCTCCAAAATAAACTTCGTTGGAGTCAAAATCACACGGTTTGAGTAAGAGCATCTTTACTTAATCCTGGTCACTTTTAATTCCTCAAAAAATTTTCATTGTTCACAGCTGGGAAGAAAAGTATAATGTTAAAAAACAAATAAGCATTTAATAGGAGGCGAGAATCGTTTTATGATCCGGGTGTTCAATAAAAATTACCGTAAGGCTATAAATCTCCTGGAGGATTTAACGAGCAGCGAGAAGATGGAGATGGCGGAGAAGGTGATGGATTGGTTTAAGGAATTACCCGAGGAGTACCTGATCTCGCTGGCGCTCTTTTTTAATGAGGTGATCGATGATCTGGGAGATGATAGTCTGGAAAAGATCGATCTGAAAACCAAACCCAAAAAGAAACACAAAGAGGAAGAAGAGGAAGAAGACGACGAGGATGAAGAGGATGAAGAGGATGAAGAAGATGAGGAAGACTATGGAGAGGAGGAGGACGAAGAAGACTATTAATAATAAAAACATTAGGCTAAGGTCAGGGCATGGATGCCGGTTTGGTCTTTAGGTAAACCCCGTGTAAAGGCAAGGGTTTAAATCATTAGCCCTAACCCATTAACCTTCCACGAAACCGGCTTCATAGCCTTAACCTCTTTGCCTTGTTTGATATTCCGGCCTTACTTGGAGGCCAGAATGGCTCGATTATAGGCCCAGCGCTCCATCCTTCCGATCTCTTCTTTCATCGTAATCGAGAGGGGAATGATATTCCCGGCAGCAATCACAATATCATGCTCGGCAGGAATACGGCCTTCATTGAAACAATCGATCACCGCTCCGTTGACCGCCTGCTCAATTTCAGCGCCGTTAAATCCCTCTGTCACTTTTACCAGCATACTGAAATTAACCCTGGAGAGATCCACTCCCTTTTTGTTCAGATGAATCGAGAGAATGGACTTTCTTTCTTGAGGATTGGGAAGGGTGACGAAGAAGATCTGATCAAAGCGGCCCTTCCTCAAGACCTCGGGAGGAAGAAGCTCAATCACATTGGCCGTAGCGGCGATAAAGACAAAAGCCTTCTTTTCTTGCATCCAGGTGAGGAAGGAGGCAAAAACCCTCGATTGTGTCCCCCCCCCAGCCTTCTGGCTTTGAATGCTGATGCCCGCCTCGATCTCGTCAATCCAGAGAACGGCGGGCGCAACCGTCTCTGCGGTTTGAAGAGCGATTTGTAAGGCCTTTTCCGGTTCTCCAACCGTTCCATCGTAAAGCCTTGCCATATCGAGATGGAGCAGCGGAACTCCCCAGAACGAAGCAAAGACCTTTGCACAGAGGCTTTTGCCGCATCCTGAAAGCCCGGTGATTAAAACCCCTTTGGGAAACTGGACGCCATAGGTTTTACCCTCTTTACTCAGAACTCCGGCTCTCTTCCTCAACCAGTCCTTGAGGTTATCGAGGCCGCCGATCTCATCGAGGGTAGGCCGGTCGGTGATCAATTTGAGGATCCCCGATTTTCTGATCAGTTGACCCTTCTCTTCGATGATCCCATCGACGACAGAGCCATCGAGGGACGTCCTTCCGATCAGGGCGCTCCGGCAGGCACGGGCCACCTGGTCAAGGGAGAGGCCGAGGGCCGCCTTCACCATCTGTTCTTTTAATTGAGGTGTCAGGGATTCTGTCAGTTTGGCGGCATGAGGGCTTCCGTTGATCACGGTATTCAAAATACGCTCCACTTCCGTGGCATCTGGCATGGGAAGTTCATAGATGACCATATCCCGGCGAAGCTCCTCCGGCACGACCAGAATAGGCGCAATGATGAAGAGGGTGGAGTAGCGGTTTCGGAGAGCGCGGTGGACGTCCTTTATCTTTCTCCTGACAAGCGGATCCTCATCCATCAGGGAATGGATTCCCTCAAAGAGATAGAACGCCTGGTCCGTTCGCTGAATCACTATATCGAGAGCTTCGAGAGAAGGTTTCGAATGTTCGATGGCTTCTTCCTCTCCGGTCAGGCCCTGGAAGGGGTTCCAGATGAATAGTTTGGGTTTAGGCTGAAATGTGGAGGCAAGCTCCTTAAGAAGAGCTTCCACCCGATCCTCTTCATCCGAGAGAATATAGACGACGGAGGCCTTCGAGAGAACGAATTTCTTCAATTCCTGAAGAATCTGTTGTTTTTTAGAGGGCTCTTCCATATGGGTATACATTATACTAAATTTATCCGGAGGCGTCAAACCGCTTGAATCTTTTTGCGTTGTCCAATAGAATAGTGTCATCGAGGGAAAAATGACGGTTAACATTGATCCGATTTTAATCGATCTGGGTCCGATTAAAGTGAGCTGGTATGGGATGATGTATGTCTTCGGATTTATCGCTTCCTATCTCCTCGTCCGTTATCAAATGGAGAGAAAAGATTTCGGGGTTTCAAGGGTGGAGGTAGAGAACCTCTACTTCTATCTCATTATCGGATTGATGGCGGGCGCCCGTTTGGGGTATGTCCTCTTTTACGATCTCAAGATGTATCTCTCCGATCCCCTTCAAATCTTCGCCATCTGGCGCGGGGGAATGTCCTTTCACGGAGGGTTGATCGGTGTGCTGATTGTTGGGGTCTCATTCTCCTGGAGGAATAAGAAATCCTTCTGGAAGATTGCAGATCTCATCATTGTCACCGCGCCCATTGGATTAGGATTGGGAAGGATTGGAAATTTTATCAACGGAGAACTTTATGGTAGGGTGACACAGGTTCCCTGGGGAATGATTTTCCCGAGAGGAGGCCCCCTGCCAAGACATCCCTCTCAGCTCTACGAAAGCGGGCTGGAAGGCGGGGTTCTCTTTCTCATTCTCTGGCTTCTCAAGGACAGGAAGCTACCAACCGGAGGGCTTCTGGCGCTCTTTCTTTTTTTCTATGGCTGTTTCAGATCTCTTGTTGAATTTTTGAGGGAGCCGGATGCCCATATCGGATTTATTGCAGGCCCCTTTACCCTTGGCCAGGTTCTCTCCTCCCTCATGATTGCAGGAGGATTCATTCTCTACCTTTATCTGAAAAGGAAGGAGTGACTCCCCTCTAAAGCTGATTCACCCGCCTGTCTGTTCCGTTTCTCGGCATCCCCTCTCCCTCGCCCCAATTACGACACAGTCTCTAAAGGAGGGGGAGGTTATACTCCACCCGTGGAGAGTTTGAATATCACGAGGTTGTCGATAATATTTTTTATCCCTTTGATTCCTTTCACAAGAGCATTGACCTTCTCTTTCTCCTCGGGAGAACCTACAAAACCGAAAAGCCGGACGGATTCTATATCCTCCACCGTCACGAAGAGATGCTGCTGGGAGATGCCCGCTTCGAGAAAAGCGGCCTCCACTTTCCGTTGAATGGAAAGTTTTCCGAGGGAGTTCACGGAATCGATACCGCAAAACTTGATCTCTTCGGACCGGGCTCCAACGGCAATCATTTTGGACGCTGATTCGAGGCTCAATTTATCGGTATTCAGGATGAGATCGTAGAGATGGGGATTGAGCCAGTCTTCATCAAAGGCAAACCGGATGAATCCCCTCTTGTCATGGTCAGACCGGCGGATCACCCTTTCAGCCACCTCTCTGTTGACCTGCTTCTCCTCCATCACCCTCTTAACCCTCTTCTCCATGGAGCCTGTCACGAGAACATGGAAGGCACAATCAAAAGAGTGAAGCAGAAGCTGGCTTCCCCGGCCGAAGAAGACGGCATCGCCTTTTTTGGCCACCTCGTAGATGACGGACTGGAGCCGGTCAAGGTAGATCTTCGGTTTTTCGCTGAAAAACCTTTCAAGAAAGGCAGGGCCTTTTTCCCCCATCTTCTTCACATCGGAGAGAAAGCCCATCTCTTCGGCCGCCTTGAAGAGCTCCTCCTCCCCATAGAAAGTGTAATCCAACTCTTTCGCTGCCTGCCTGGCAATCTTCTCGCCATTCGTCCCCAACATTTCTGAGATGGTAGTAAAATACATACTCATCACTCTCCTTTCTCTCTTCCACCCCTTACTTAAAAATGATCACCCCATATTCTATTGTCAAGCTTCCCTTTTGAGAGCTCTGAAAAACAGCTTTTCGCTCTCTGATTGCACAGATTTAAAAAAAGATTTCAGAGATTTCTGGACTTTTTCAGAAATCTTCCTTATTTTCCGGGTTTCTTCATCGGGCCGATCATTGATCGGGGATCGAGGATACGATTCAACTCGGCTTTCGGAAGGATGTTCTCCTCCTCCAGCGCCTTCCGGATTGTCTTATCCTCCCGGTAGGCCTTTCTGGCAATACGGGCGGCCTCATCATATCCGATTTTTGGAGCCAGGGCCGTGACCAGGGCCAGACTTTTTCCAATCATCTCTTCACATCGCTCCGGATCTGCCTTCAATCCCCTGACACATCTGAGGTTGAAAATATCGATACCATTGGCAAGAAGCCGGACGGATTCCATCAGGTTGTGGGCCATCAACGGCATCATCGCATTGAGTTCAAAGTGGCCGCTGAGGCCGCCCAGAGTAATGGCCGAATCGTTTCCAATCACCTGGGCGCACACCTGGATCAAGGATTCAGGAATGACCGGGTTGACTTTTCCGGGCATCATGGAGGAGCCGGGTTGAGTCTCCGGGAGATGAATTTCCCCGATCCCGCAGCGGGGGCCGGAACCCATCCACCGGATGTCGTTGGCGATTTTAATGAGGCTGACCGCCACGGTTTTCAAAGCGCCGCTCATTTCCACCGAAGCATCCCGCGCTCCCTGGGCTTCGAAAGGACTGGTTGCCTTACGGAAGTATCCTCCGATCGTTTTGTTGATCAGGGAGATGGTTTTTCTTGCAAACCGCGGATGGGTATTGGCCCCTGTTCCAACAGCCGTCCCGCCCAGAGGGAGTTCGTAAAGCGACCCCATGGCCTTCAGAATTCTATGGGTGCCGAATTTTACCTGCTGTGCATATCCCTCAAATTCCTGGCCCAGCCGGATGGGAAGGGCATCCTGGAGATGGGTTCTGCCAATTTTAAGAATGGGATGAAACTCCTTGGCCTTGGCCTTGAGCGCCTGATGGAGGTCTCCTAAGGCGGGCAGAAGTTTTTCCAGCAGAAGGGTGACTGAGGCGATGTGGATAGCGGAAGGGAAGATGTCGTTGCTCGATTGACATAGATTGACATGGTCATTGGGATGGACCGGCTTGTAGATTCCCTTTTTACCCCCTAAGATTTCATTCGCCCGGTTGGCGATCACCTCATTGGCGTTCATGTGAGTTGACGTCCCGGAGCCGGTCTGAAAAATATCGATCACAAATTGTTCGTCCCATCTCCCCTGTATGACTTCATAAGAGGCCCGCTCGATGGCCCTGGACATCCTTTTTTCAAGGAGACCCAGCTCTGAGTTCGTCCTGGCCGAGGCATACTTGATGAGGCCCAGAGCATGGATCAATTCCCTTCCGAACCGCCATCCGCTCACAGGAAAATTTTCAACCGCCCTCTGCGTCTGCGCTCCGTAGTAAGCCTCTTTCGGGACCCTGACCGGGCCCATCGAATCCTTCTCAACTCGATATTTCTGATTTGAGCTAACCATATTCGACTCCCTTCTTGTAGCTAATTCTGACTAGTTCATCTGACGGAGAAGAGGGGAATTCCTTTACCCCGTTAGAAATAATGCCCCGCTGCTCTGCAGCAGGGTTAGGTTTTAAAATAATTCCGGCGGGGTTTAATGCCCCGCTGGAATTTCTAACGGGGTTTATTTTCGAATCAAGCGTCTATCAAACATATAGCTTTCGACACTGGGAATAACCGCTCTGTTCATGTCCGGATGTTTTGGATTGATCAGTATGTTGAATTCATCCGGTACAACCACCGAAGGGACACGAAGCAAAAGTGAACGCATGGCCATGGCCCATTCGGATCCCAAATCAGCTAATCCTGGAGGGGCGGGGTAGTCCCGCCAATTCTTTGGTAGATCCGCTATCGAGATTTGTTCAACAACGATGTCGTCCGATATATCAAGACAGGCCATACTTAGATTGCTTGGTTGTATGGATAAAGGCACATGAACCCAAAATTCCAATGTTGCAAGCGATCTATTTTCTGATGCATATACGACAGGGATATCCTTTCGATTCCATCTTCCCCCATACAACATGGCTCCGGTTCCTGATAGATCGCGAATGGATCGAGTCTTAGCAATCCGAAAAACTTGCACTAAGAGAGCGCCCCGTGCTCGATTCGCCCAAGTTCATCGAGGACCATTTGCGTCCCGAACCTTGAGTTCAGTAGGTTGAGCGGCGTTTTATTCCCAAGCGCAACATTGGGTTGTTTCATCCAGATGAGAAAATGGTTTTTGTCTTCAAAGACTTCAACCCCTTTCGCAACCACTTCGGCAATTTGTAAAATCTGTTCCGATACGGCGCGATTGAAATGTTGGCGAGGGGCGTATCTTTGTATGGTCCGCCCGCTGATCGGTAGAAGCTCTGCAATTTGATCTATTGGAAAGGACAAATATCTTGCGAGATTCAACAGAGCGCCTTTGGTAACTCCGTGATCGCTCAACGCGATCAAGTCTTGCCGCTTCTGTATTCTCATATGAAGCGCCTTTTGTCCGCCTAATATTCTTTCAATGGCAGATAATTGCATGTTGCCTCCTCCATTCAATATGACATTTGTCATGATTATAATGACATATGTCGCAACTCTTTGTCAAGAAAATAATGAACAGAGGACGGAAGACATCCATCTCGGCCGTCCGCTGCATATTCCGCCTTCATAGCAAGCGCCATCGAGCATCGTTGGATTTATACATTGACTCCATATTATCCCACGCCTCCAATACCAAGCGCCTTGTTCGGTATTCGCCGTATTCGCTTTCCTCTTTTTCCTTGAGAACCCAGAAGGTTTCGCCATCTCCTCACCTTCCAATCATCTTTTTTGTCTCCCTATCCCCCCATCTCCAGTTCTCCCCATCTTCATTTCTAATGAGGCAGGGCCAACTTTTTTATGGATAGCACCGAATGTCAATTTCGCAAGCCTGACCCAGGCCCCCTCCAAATAGATTTTACCAGCTGGGCTCAGGTCATATTCCGTGAAGTCCATGGCCCATAGGATCCCCGGCCTCAGCCATTCGATTCGGCGAAGATGGGCACGCCGATCTGCCTCCAGGTCCTGTCGTACCCACTCCACCATCCACGCCAGCTCCCGCCGCGACACACTGAAACGGTACCGTCGGTATAATTCTGTCGTTCCCGCGCTTCGCTTCACTCCATGATCTAACAATCGAATCTCCGTGTCAAGAACCGAAGGATCGAAGGGCTCCACCTTCTTCGGACCCGGAGGCTTGATGAAGACAACGTTTTCCCGCATTCTGCAGCGCCATCGGTTAAAACTCGCCAATGGCAGCTGAAGCGTCTTGCAGATCATCCCATAAGGCATCCCTGTTCGTTTCTTCATATTCTCAATAATCTCCACAACCCACCTTATCGCCTCTTGCCGATTGATCGGTTTTTTTTAGCGCCCTTGTGCCGAAACTCCTCATAGGCCCCCAGGAATTCTTTCACCTCGATCGTCTTCCCGGCCAGATCCAGCTTCTTCTCCAACTCCCAGATTCGCTCCCGAAGCGTCTCCTTCTCCTCGTCCACAGGCACGGGCGGTCTCCCCGCAGGACGGTTCCCCAACGCCAGGGCCATGGCTTTCAGGGACTTCTCCTCCCACTCGTAATAGGTCTTGCGCGATACCCCTAATAACTGAGATCCCTCCTTTGCTGTTAAGATTCCACTGCGCACCTGGAGGATTACCAGCGCCCGCTCCCGTGCGAGTTTCTGCTCCTTCTCTTTCTTGTGCCGTCGTCCCTTCTCCTCCATCCCCAATCTCCCTGAAGATCGTCAGGCCTTCTTCTCTGATGCAATTTCCTGCAGTTCCCCTTGCTTGACCGGACTTCCCTGGAGTCGGGCCAAACGCCGCTCCAATCCTTTCATCCCTCCTCTCTTGCTCTTTCGCTCCAACAATACCGCAAGACGCGAGTTCAATGCCACTCTCTTCTCCATCACCGCAACCCGTGGCTGCAACGCCAAAAGCATCCCCTCCATCGCACGCTCCTGCCACTGGTTCAATAAACTCCACGCCACTCCCAACTCTCGACAAACCTCCCAGGGTTTCCCTTTCTCCGTCCACACTGATAACACCGCCCGGGCCTTCTGCTCGGCCGTATATTCCGAAACTTTCCGCCCTCTCTTGTCCTCCATCCCCGGCCTCTCCACCTTTGGCTTCTCTGTCTTTTCCATCCGTCTCCCCCCCTTCAATCATTCCAATAGAGCGATCTCTCTTTTCTTCTCCGGCAGTAACTTCATAAACCATCTCCTGCTTTCCACCAACTGTTGTTTTCCAGATTAACCTA
>MGQQ01000131.1 GCA_001798855.1 Deltaproteobacteria bacterium RBG_16_49_23
ATATCGTCAATATGGGCATCGCCTGCACCTTCCAGAACATGAGACCCTTCCGGCGCCTCCCGATCATTGCCAACGTCATGGTTTCCTGCCTTTCCCCGCGCGCCATGAAGAGAGGGGAATGGGTCAAGCGTTTGGGGGCAAAGGCCATGGATGCCCTGGAATTCGCAGGCATTTCAGATATGGCGCTGGAAAAGGCCTCCACGCTTTCACAGGGTGACCTGAAAAGGCTGGAGGTGGCGCGGGCCGTGGCTACGGAGCCGGATTTGCTCCTTCTCGATGAGCCTTTTGGTGGGCTCAGTCCGGCTGAGACCGATCTCATGGCCAAATCGATCAAGCGGTTGCACAAGGGGGGCCGTTTCGGCCGATTGCACAGCGAGGGACCGGCCATGATCATCGTTGAACATAAGCTTCAATGGTTGATGAAGATTGTGGATCATATCATCGTCTTGAATTTCGGGACCCTCATTGCAAGCGGGACGCCCGATGAAATCATCAAAGACCCCCACGTGATTGAAGCCTACCTCGGCAAAGGAGACACTTAGGCGTGTTGCTTGAAGTTGCCAATTTATCGGTCTGGTATGACAAGGCCATACTCATTAACCATTTGAGCATGGGCGTCGATACGGGTGAACTGGTCAGCCTGGTGGGCCCCAATGGGGCCGGCAAATCGACTCTGCTAAGAGCCATCACCGGATTGGTGGCCTGGGAAAGGGAGATAACGCGGAGGTCAACCCACGGCGATATTATTCTTGAGGGTTCGGTAACGTTTGATGGAGAGCGAATCGATCGGATCCCTGCCTATGAAATTGTGAAACGGGGACTGATTCTCTGTCCGGAGAGGCGAAGGCCGTTCCGGGAGATGACCGTGCTCGATAATCTGATGGCCGGGTCTTACCTGTTGAAGGACAAGGACCAAATTCGGGATAATCTGGGCAAGATCTATCAACTCTTTCCCGTGTTACAGGACCGGTCAAACCAGATCTCCGGGACGCTCTCCGGCGGGGAGCAGCAGATGCTCGCCATTGGCAGGGCATTGATGTCTAAACCCAAACTGCTCTGCATCGATGAGCCCTCGACGGGGCTCGCCCCCCTTTTGCGGGCCGAGGTGTTTCAGAAGATCGGAGAGATTAGCAAGTTAGGGATCACCGTCCTGCTCATTGAACAGGAGGTGAGCACGGTCTTCAAAATGTCCTCCCGCAACTATGTCCTCTCCTCCGGAAAAATCATCGCCGAAGGAACCGGTGAGTACCTCCTTCAAGACGAAGTTCTGCGTAAAACCTACCTGGGGCTATAGTGGGCGCCGAAAAAAGGAAATCTGCAAAATAAGTTCATGAACATTTCCAGCCTTCTCATTGAAAGCGCTGCACATCGGCCTGAGCATCCGGCCATTCGTTTCCAAAAACGGACCATCACCTATGAAGAATTAAACAGACAGGTGGATCGTCTGTCACATGGGCTCGTCCGTGCAGGACTCCGCGCAGGAGATGTCTGTGTATTGATGATGCCCAACTCCATCGAGTGGGTCATCGTTTACTATGCGTTGGCCAAAGTCGGGGCCGTAGTCCTTCCGGTGAACTTCCTCTACAGGGTGGGAGAACTCGAGCACATTTTCAAGGACTCCAGCGCACGGGCCTTCGTCGGCCACAAGGACCACCTGGAACACCCCCGCCAGGTCATGGAACATCTGCCGCTGATGAATCTGCGCATTGCCCTGGGCGTATCACAGGACCAGGGATTCCTCCCCCTGGAGGATCTCTTCATTGATGAGGAGCCATTTCATCCCCATCCGACAAGGGATGACGACACCTGGGCTATCATCTACACGAGCGGCACTACCGGTCATCCCAAAGGAGCCATGCTCACTCACCACAATCTAACAAATAACGCGATGACCGTGGCCAACATGCGTTCAAACGATCCCGATGACGTGGTCTTCGGCGTCCTACCCTTTTTTCACATCTATGGACAGACGAGCGTGTTAAACGCCTCTATCTATCTCGGTTTGACCATCCGGCTGTGGTCCCACTTCGATGTTGAAGAGCTGTTTCCCGCCATCGAGGAAGAGGAACATTCGATCCTGATCGCCGTACCCACCATTTTCAACAGATTGTCAGGGTTTGCTGATATTCGTTCTCCGAGGAGATCCGGCCTCAGGTATTGTGTTTCAGGTGGCGCCTCTCTTCCGGTGGAGGTGCTTCGACGATTTGAAAATCACTTCCAAACTACCATCTATGAAGGATACGGGCTTACCGAGTGCTCGCCGGTATGTGTGGAGAACCCCTTCGGCCAGCCAACCCGACCTGGATCTATTGGCCTTCCCATCCCCGGGTTTAAGGCGCGCATTGTGAACGATCAGGATGAAGATGTCGTCAATGGAACAGTTGGGGAGCTTATGATTCATGGACCCGGCGTGATGAAAGGTTACCTCAACCAGCCCGGGGCTACCGCTGAAGCTCTTCGAGGAGGATGGTTACATACGGGCGACCTTGCCCGCAGGGATGAAGATGGATACATCTATATCGTGGATCGAAAGAAGGAGATGATCATCCGGGGAGGATATAATGTTTATCCGCGGGAGATTGAAGAGATTCTGTATGCTCATCCCGATGTGGCTGAAGCTGCAGTCTTGGGAGTCCCCCATCCAGATTTGGGAGAAGAAGTAGCCGCAGTCGTCGTGCTTCGCAAAGGGGCTTTCGTTACACCAGAGGAGTTGAGTCAGTTTGTCAAGGAGCGGGTAGCCCCCTATAAGTATCCAAGAAGAATCCAGGTGGTGGAGGAGCTACCCAAGAGTCATACCGGAAAAATCCTCAAACGCACCATCCGATTCGATCTCCTCCCCCTTTGATGCCTGCCTGCGCGAAGCCCCGCCTCCAGAAGCCTTGCGGAGGGCAGGCGCTTCGGCGAAGGCAGGGGGAAGGATTAAGGTGGCAGTGGCCAGGGCCTGTTTCCCTCTCCCCCTCACCCTCTCCCGCCAGGAGACTGTGTCGTAATCCCATTTTGATGGTAGCCGCAGGCTTTAGCCTGCGTGCAACTCATTGATTTTATTGAAACTGACCGCAACCTAAAGGTTGCGACTACCAATTACTAATCAAATTCGACTTTGTAATTTGGATGTTCAGTATTATTGAGTGATCGGTGATCGATCCCCCTTATTAGAACGGATATTTTCCTACTTTAATCGTGTAATCCGCAACCTCCCGTCTCAATGCCACTGTATTGACAGGGGTGAAACGGGTCAGTTTCTTGAGGGCGGACAACTGTGTTCTGAGCGTGTCGCCTTCCGCAATGGCTGAAAGGGCCTGCTTGGCAAACCCCTCCACTCTGTTAAAACCGTCATTGACATAGACCCTCACGATCGCCTTCTGGAGCTTAGCTTTCTCTTCCCCAAACTTTTCCATCGACTTCAACGCCCTGAGCAATGCGCTCTCCATGGCAAAGACTTCGATGATGATATCGCTGATCAGTCCCAGGATCTCCTGCTCATCCGCCAGTTTCACCATATATTTCTGAACGGCCGCCCCTGCCACCAGAAGGGCGATCTTCTTCGACATCTCAACCATCTCCTTCTGCAATGTGAGCTTTCCGTCATCCGTCTCCACTTTGGGCCGGAGGGTGAGAAGCTCGTTGGCCACCTTCTGGGCTGCCACAAGCACAGGAAGGCGGTTCTTCATCGCCCGCTTGGTCAGCATATCCATGATGAGGAGTCGATTGATCTCGTTCGTTCCTTCCCAGATGCGATTGATCCGGGAGTCCCGGTAGCCCCGCTCGATCGAATAATCGTGAATATATCCGTATCCTCCGTGGATCTGAAGGGCCTCATCCACGATGTAGTCCAGGACCTCCGAAGAAAAGACTTTGTTGATGGAATCCTCAATGGCATATTCCTCGATGCCATTGGCCATTTGCATCCCTGCATCATCGGCATTGTAATCGACCTTCTGGAGAATCCGGTCCACCAGGGCCGCCGTCCGGTAAACCATGCTCTCCAGGGTGAAGGTCCGGATGGCCATCTCGGCAATCTTGTGTTTGATCAGGCCGAACTCGACTATGGGCTTTCCGAACTGGACCCTCTGCTTCGCATAGGTCACCGCATCCTGAAGGGCAAATTTCGATGATCCCAGACATCCTCCGCCTAACTTAAATCGGCCGATATTGAGCGTATTGAAGGCGACGACATGGCCCTTTCCAACTTCTCCCAGCACATTCTCTACCGGCACCTTGGCATCGGAGAAGATCACGCTCCGGGTGGAGGAGCCCTTCATCCCCATCTTATTCTCTTCTGCATCGAGAGAGACGCCTTCAAATTTTCTCTCGACAATAAAGGAGGTGAACTTATTTCCATCCACCTTGGCATAGGTGACGAAGAAATCGGCAAATCCGGCATTGGAGATGAATTGCTTCTGACCGTTGAGAATATAATATTTCCCATCAGGGCTGAGCACTGCCGTGGTCTTGGCATTCAGGGCGTCGGAGCCTGCCTCTGGCTCGGTCAGCGCATAGGCAGCAATCATCTCTCCCGTGGCAATCTTTGGAAGGTAGCGTTTCTTCTGATCCTTGTTGCCGAAAAAGATAATCGGAAGAGAGCCAATGCCCGTATGCACGGCATAGGCGGTCATGAAAGAGCCTCCGCCCTGAGACAGTTTCTCCATCAGCAGGATGACACTGACCTTATCCAGCGCCTGGCCGTCATATTCCTCGGCGATGTCCCCCGAAAGAAATCCCAGTTCCCCTGCCTTCCTGAGCAGAGCCGGCAGAAGTCCTTCCTTCAAGGCCTCGATATCTTCGTTCACAGGTTCAATCTCGCCTACGATGAACTCCGTCGCGGCCTTTGCAATCAACCGCTGTTCTTCATTAAATTCCTCCGGAGTGAAAACCTCCTGAGGTGAAATCGACTCCAACAAAAACGCTCCCCCCTTCACAAATTCTTCCATATGAACCTCCTTTCTAAAAAGATCAATGATCAATGGGCAATTACCAATGATCAATTTTCAATGAGAATTTCCTGTTAAACACATTGTTATTTTTTCATTGACAATTGACCATTAACCATTGCCAATTGACAATTCCTAATCCGTTCTTTCAAAGACTCCGGCGGCTCCCATGCCTCCGCCGATGCACATCGTCACCAGGCCGTAGCGGACATTTCTTCGCTTCATCTCATAAAGCAGGTTGGTGGTCAGCTTTGCGCCGGTGCATCCAAGGGGATGTCCCACGGCAATAGCGCCCCCGTTGACATTGACGATCTCCGGATTCAAGCCAAGCTCCCTGATGACATAGAGGGCCTGAGATGCAAAGGCTTCGTTCAACTCAATCAGTCCGATATCTCCAATTTTAAGACCCGCCTTTTTGATTGCCTTTGGAGCGGCAAAAACCGGACCGATCCCCATCACCTCAGGCGGGACCCCGGCCACGGCAAAGGACCGGAAAGCCGCCATGGGTTTGAGGCCAAGCGATGTCGCCTTTTCCTTTGACATCAGGACTAAAGCCGCTGCTCCGTCACTCGTCTGAGAAGAATTTCCGGCAGTCACCGTGCCCTTCGCTTTAAAAACTGGTTTGAGGCCGGCCATCCCCTCCAGAGAGGCATCATACCGGACCCCTTCATCCGTATCAAAGAGGACCTCTTTGACGATGACCGTGCCATCCTCCTTCGTCACTCTCACTTTTGCGGGAACAGGAAGAATCTCTTCCTTAAATTTACCTTCTTTGATCGCTCTGGCCGCCTTCTGGTGGCTCGAGAGGGCAAACCGATCCTGGTCCTCCCTTGAGATTCCAAAACGCTCAGCCACATTCTCTGCCGTGAGACCCATCGAGGTATAGGCCTGCGGATTATGATCCACAAGATAGGGATTCGGAGAAGGGGTCAGGCCCATGATCGGCACCTGGCTCATAAACTCCACGCCCCCGGCAATCATCACATCCGCTGCCCCGACCATAATTTCATAAGCCGCCGTTGCAATGGCCTGGAGACCCGAGGAACAGAACCGGTTCACGGTCTGTCCGGGAACGGTGAAAGGGAATCCCGCCCTCATGGCCACCACTCTTCCAAGGTTCAGCCCCTGGTCGGACTCAGGGAAGGCGCATCCTAAAACGATATCTTCGACCTCTTCTACTTTCAGGCCGGCTGCCCTTGAAAGGGCCTCCTGGACCACCATCGCCGCTACATCTTCGGGTCGTGTGTCCTTCAGCATTCCTTTCGGAGCTTTGCCCACTGCCGTCCTCACAGCCGAAACCACAACTGCTTCTCTCATAAAAACCTCCCTCAACTGATCAATGACCAATGGTCAATTAGCAATGACCAATTATCAATCAGTGAACCTGTTAAACCATCTATCGTTTTTCACTGAACATTGATTATTGACAATTGATCATTGCCCATTGATGTTAATTTCTCAGTGGTTTTCCTTTCTTCAGCATATGTTCGATTCGTTCCTGAGTTTTGACCTCGCCGCAGAGGCTCAAAAAGGCTTCCCTCTCGAGATCCAGAATATACTGTTCTGTCAACTCGGTCCCATCGGGCAGGTTCCCGCCGGTAAAAACCTTCGCGAGTTTGGTCGCCACATGTTCGTCGTATGAACTGATATAGCCGCCCTCCCTCATATAGAAGAGGCCCATCTTGAGGAGGGCAAAACCCTTCTCACCCACCGCCTTGATCTTTTTCGGACGGGGCGGCCGGTAATTTTCTTTCACCATATGGAGGACGGTCTTTTTGGCGTCCTGGATCAAATGGTCCCGGTTGATCGAAATCCGGTCCGTGGGTCTCATATAACCCAGTTTCTGTGCCTCTTTGGCGCTCATCGAAACCCTGGCCATGGCAACTGTCTCGAAGGCGCGGCGGACAAAGGGGAGATAGTCCGCATCCACTTCCGCCGGGATATGCTCGATCGACCGAAATAGCATCTCCTTCGTGCCCCCTCCTGCCGGAATCAGCCCTACTCCTAACTCAACGAGGCCCATATAGGTCTCGGCCGCCGCACGTATCGCATCACAGGCAAGGCAGACCTCGCACCCACCCGCAAGGGTCATGCCAAAGGGCGCCGCAACCGCAGGTTTTTCAAAATATTTTACCGCTGTCAGAACATCCTGAAAAGCCTTCACCATTATCTCAATATCATCCCAATTCTCATCCTGAATCTCGAAGAGGATGAGCATGAGGTTAGCCCCTACGGAAAAGTTTTCGCTCTGGTTTCCGATCACCAGGCCGTCAAACTTCTCTCCCACCTCCTTCAGGGCCGCCTGCAGCATCTGGACCGTATCCGCTCCGATGGAGTTCATCTTCGAATGAAATTCGAGACAGGCTACCCCATCGCCGAGATCGATGAGGCTCGCTCCGGGATTCGAGACAACGGTCTTCTGTCGATCTTTCAAACCTGGCAGAAGAATGATTTCCGGCTTCTCTTCGATTTCCTGATACTGTCCCGCCCCCAAATCGAAGAAGAGGGTTCGGCCATCCCGTTTCTCGTAAAAGGAGGAATAGCCTTTGCTGAGAAGCTTCTCCACCAGCGGCGGAATGGGATCGCCCTCCTTTTCCATCCTCTTCACCGAGGACTTCACTCCTATGGCATCCCATGCTTCAAAGGGCCCCAGTTCCCAGTTATATCCCCATCTCATCGCCCGATCGATGCTCACGACATCATCGGCGATTTCAGGGACCTTCTCCGCCGAATAGAGAAGGGTCTTCTTCATCGTTTTCCAGGTGAACTGTCCTCCCCGGTCAGGGCTCATAGCAAGGGTCTTGATCCGCTCTCTCAGATCTTCAATATTTTTAGCCGCCTCTACGGAGGGAAAGCTTGCCCTCTCCTGCGGTCGGTAATCGATTTTTTGATAATCCATGACTAAAATCTCTTCTTTGCCTTTTCCCTTCACCTTCTTGTAAAAACCCTGCCCGGTCTTCTGTCCCAGCCACTGGTTCTTCACCATCTCGTGTATAAAAGGAGGAAGTTTAAAATAGTCTCCCTCTTTCTCCGGCAGACCTTCGACAAGATTTTTCGCCACATGGATCATCACATCCAATCCCACGATGTCAGCCGTGCGAAAAGTGGCGCTCTTCGGTTTCCCCATCACAGGTCCGGTCAGCAGTTCTACCTCTTCGATCCGATATCCGTCTTCTATCATCGTCCTGATCACCGTGCTCATGGTAAAGGATCCGATGCGGTTGCCAATGAAATTGGGCGTATCCTTGGCAAAGACCACCCCTTTTCCTAAAATCCTCTCCCCGACCTCCACCATTCTTTCAACGACACTTTTCGATGTCGATGTTGCGGGGATGATCTCGAGGAGTTTCATATATCTGGGTGGATTGAAGAAGTGCGTCCCTAAAAATCGCTCCCCAAAGTCACGGGGGAAACCCTCGCACATCTTCTGGATGGAGATGCCTGAGGTATTCGAACTGACGACAGCCCCTTCTTTTAAGAAGGGAACCATCTTTTTGAATAACTCCCTCTTGGCATTTAAATTCTCAACGACCACCTCGATCACCCAATCGGCCTGAGAAATCCAGGAGAGATGATCCTCGAAGTTTCCCACGGTGATAAGCTCCGCATCCTCTTTCAGGTAGAGGGGGGCCGGGGTTGTCTCCTGAATTTTCTTCTTTCCCAGAACGGCAAATCGGTTTCTGAATTCAAGACTCTCAGGAGTCAATCCCTTCTTCTTCTCCGCCTCCGTCAGTTCCGATGGGACAATATCGAGGAGAAAGGAAGGTATTCCTGCATTCGCCAGATGGGCTGCAATTGCGCTTCCCATTACGCCTGCTCCCAAAACAGCCGCTTTTCTGATTCTCTGGTTCATTGTTCCACCCCTTTTCTTATTCTTTTTTTCAAAATAACTTTCAAATCCCCCCATACCCCCCTTTTCTAAAGGGGGGGAGAGGGGGAATTTTTAAGAAATGCTTGGATCGTATTTTTTTTGGAGATTTGACCTGCGGTGACAAAACGGAATCGGTCTCCGGATCCGAGGAGCCTTTTTTGAATCTCTTGAATGGATAGCCCCTGTCTTAATCCCTCCTCAACTTTTTCGCGGAGATTTTCCAGGAAATCGATTTTATTCCGAAGGGCCTCTCCGGGTCTCTCGATGACGCCGCCGAAAGAACAGAACATCTTGCGGATGTGGAGAGGAGCAATTTTTTTCAGAGAATCGAGAAGCGCATAGATATCTTCGTCCTTTCTCGTGTATCTCACCTCTTCGTCGAGAAACAGATCTCCCGAAAACAACCAGCCCTCATCAGGCTCATAGAGGCAAATATGATCATCCGAGTGCCCGGGGGTAGGAATGACTAAAAATCTGTGATTTTTGGTCCGGACCTCCGAATCCACCTGAGCCATTTCAGAAGAAGGGGGGGTTCCCCAGACGAAGCGCCGGTAAAGTCTGATCCACCTGGAGGGGGACTTCATATAGGAAGTTGTTCTGGGATGAGCCAGGGGAAGGATGCCATATTTATCGGTGACCCAGAAATTGTTGCCCGTATGATCCTCATGGTGATGCGTATTGACCACGGCATCGATGCCGGGAAGTTCATCACACACTTTTAGAAATCCCTTTCGGCAGCGTGGAAAACCTGTATCAATGAGCAGCCCATCTACATAAAAGGCATAAACCTTGAAAATGGGGATTCCAAGAAACCGGCTGGTCATCTGAATTGAAGTTATAGAACCATGGGGCTTAAGTCGTATCGAAAATCGGTTCATAGACTGTTCTACCAAATCCCCTCAACCTAACCCAAACCGGCTTCCTCACCATAACCTAACAACTAATTTTCACTTATTTGGCGACAACTCCACTCATGATAAAATTAATAAATTCATTCGTCTGGTTTGGCCCGGAAGGGTTGTGACCATTCTGTCTGCCATAAGTAAAACCTTTAAATAATAAGAAAAGGCAGTGCCCAACGACCTTCTCATCCATCTTACGGAAGACACCCTTCTCCATTCCTTCTTTTAAAATAGAAGTAAAAATCTCCTCTATCCCCGTTTCAATAACATGGGGCTTTTCCTTGAGAAAGGGGGAAAAGAAGCCCGATTCATCATTCAGGATATTGACGATAAATGGATTTTGTTCGAGATACTTGTTGGACAATCGAATGTAGGTCTGGAGTTTCTCTGCGGGTTCGGTGATTTTACCGATCTGGTTCAGGATGGCTTTCCTAACCGATAAAGCTTCAAACATCAGAAGCTCTTCGAGAATCTTTTCTTTATTTTCAAATTCCTGGTATAAGGTTCGCTTCGAAATGCTGGCGTCCCTGGCGATTTCATCAACCGTGGTTTTACTGAAGCCAAACCGTTCAAACTTCTTTTTAGCCTGATTTAGAATCTGAGCCCTTTTTTCCGATTCCATGTTAACCAGAAAACTAATTCAGTTTTTAGTTTTCTACCATACCCCCTATCCCTTGTCAAGCAATTTATAAAAACATCCGAAAAGGCTGTGCCCAGTATAAACATAAATGTTTGTTAAAAGTAAGAGCGAACAAGCATGGATAGTTATATAAATTGATTTTATCTGAGGATTCGGATACTTATCACCCTTTGTGAAATTATGGAAAAGCGGTCCTGAGACTAACTCCTTCTTAATCACGATATAAGGTTGTCATATGTAAACTAATAAACTAATTTGGTTTATTAGTCTTGTCTCTCTATACGCCATCAACCTGGACAATCGCTCCTTCTCCCTGTGCCAATCCTCCGCAGATGGAGGCTACGCCGGTTCCTCCACCTCTTCTTCTCAATTCATAGATCATAGTCAGGAGAATTCTTGCGCCGCTTGCGCCCACGGGATGGCCGATGGCAATGGCGCCTCCATTCACATTCGTCTTCTCTAAGATCGCCTTCATCTTTTCAGAATCGCCATTGGATAAAATCTTTGCGCTGACCAGAGGCATGGCAGCAAAGGCTTCGTTCACTTCGATCAGATCTATTTGATCAAGGCTCATGCCGGCTTTCTCCAGAACCCGCTGGATGGTAAAGCCCGGAATGGCCGCAATCAACCTCGGAGTGGTAGCAGTCGCTATCATGGAGACGATCCTGGCCAAAGGCTTAAGCCCCTTCTCCCTGGCCTTCTTTTCACTCATCATCAGGATGGCTGAAGCGCCCGTATCGAGGCCTGGCGCATTTCCGGCGGTGACGGTAGGACTGCCATAGACAAGGGGCAATTTTGAGAGTTTTTCAAGGGTTGTGTCCGGTTTTGGAAACTCATCCTGCTCTAAAATGATCGGAGGCCTTTTCCCCTGCGGAATCTCAACCCGCATCAACTCCTCGCCTATGACGAACTTCCCCGCTGAAAAAGCCTTTGCATACTTCATCTGGCTTCCGTAGGCCCAGCGGTCCTGATCCTCACGGCTGATCCCATACTCAAGGGCAACCTCTCCGGTATCGACAGAGACAGGGTTGAACCCCTTATAACCCAGCCCAAAGAGGCCATCCCACAGCTCAATACTACCCAACCGACTTCCCCAGCGCACATAAGGAGGAACAACAAGAGGCGTCCGGCTCATATTCTCAGCGCCAACTCCTAAGGCAATCTCAATCTCTCCCGCCTTGATGGCCCTGTATCCCAGTCTCACGGCCGCCATGGAGGAACAGCAGGCACGGTCCAGTGTTAGGGAGACAGAGTCTCCCGGCAACCCTGCCTTGAGCGTGGCCTGTCTGGCAGGAACATCCGTTTCTAAACCCACTTCCCCGGGCACAGCCACTCCATAATAGGTTTCCTCCACCTCTTCTCCCTTCACGTTGACCCTCCGGAGGACCTCGCGGATGGCCATCGCTCCCAGGTCAATGGAAGGAACATCTTTCAGGACGCCTCCAAATTTCCCGAAGGTCGTCCTCACCGCACTCACCACAACGACATCGTTCTTTCCCATGGCTTCCCCCTTTCCTATGCACCTTCATTAAGATGATTGGATATAACTATTTTCCGAAAGTGTCAACTTAAAATTGACAAAAATAATTAGGAGAGTATTCTTATGCAATAGAAATTGGCAAATAATATTGAAGAAAGGATGAACCATGGACCTCTATGATTTAATGATGAAGCGAAGGTCGGTGCGGGCGTTTCAGGATCAGGAGATTCCTGAACCGGTTGTTGAAAAACTGATCGATGTGGCCAATAACGCCCCCTCCGGAGGGAATATCCAGCCCCTCTCCATCATCCTGGTGCGAAGCCCGGAGGGGAGAAGTAAACTGGCTGAACTGGCCGGAGGCCAGCCCTGGGTGAAAAATGCACCTCTCTCAATGATCTTCTGTCTTGATTTCTATCGGGTTAAAAAGTGGGCGGAGATGTGCCGGACAGATTTCAGAGGCGAACAGGCGCTCAACCACTTTCTCATCGCCTATGCCGACTTGATGGCCGCCGCCCACAATGTGGTCATTCTTGCCGAGGACCTTGGCCTCTGTTCGGTCTATATCGGTTCGATTCAACATGAGATCGATGATACGAGAAAATATTTTGAGATTCCGGAATATGTCCTTCCCATGATGGTCCTCTCCCTCGGATATCCGAAATCAATTCCACGCACCATTCTCAAGTTGAAAAAAGAGGCCATCGTCCATCATGAAAAGTATCGAAAGTTAGAGGAGAATGAGATCCGAAAAGCATTCGATGAGAAATACGGGATGATCGACGAGGACATCGAGAAATATTTGGAAAGGGCCTATATCGAATCCCTTGAGGCGGATAAACAGGAGGCGCCAAAATTTTTGGATCGCGTCAAGAAGGAGATGAAGCGGCTTGATATCCAGAACAATGCCCAGTTCCTTTTTCAGGTGAGATATCCCACCAAAGTGATGGTGCGGATGAACCAACGAATAAAAGAATCGATTAAGAACGCAGGCTTTGAGATCTTTTAAGCCATGGTAAATAATGCGTTGAGCATTTTTTGTAACATTTTAAATTTTACCGCTTTGAAAAAACTAATCTAATCCCCCTTCATCCCCCTTTGTCAAAAGGGGGAAATTTTTTTCCTCCCTTTGGCAAAGGGAGGCGCCGCCGTCCAGAGCCATACTGCTCACGCCAAATGAAGCATTGGGACTTTGGCGCCGGACGGTTGGGAGGGATTTTAAGAACCTGCACCCAAATTTTATTAATAAAGGTGACAGGCGACCCAGTGCTCTCCGCCTAAATCCTGAAGCTCCGGCTCGTTTACCTCGCAGAGGTCGAACCTTCGGGGACACCGGCTGTAGAACCTGCAACCCTCCGGAAGATTAATGGGGCTTGGAATCTCTCCCTGGAGGAGAATTCTTTGCTTTTTAAGTTTTGGATCGGGGATAGGAGCAGCAGAAAGTAATGCTTCGGTATAAGGATGTTGGGGAGAGGTGTAAAGGTCTGTATCTCTTGCGAGCTCTACGATCCTTCCAAGATACATGACGGCCACGCGATCGCTGATGTGTTCTACCACGCTCAAATCATGTGCAATAAAAAGATAGGAAAGCCCATTCTCTTCCTGGAGCTTGACCAGCAGGTTGATCACCTGTGCCTGGATGGAAACATCGAGGGCGGAGACAGGCTCATCGCAGATAATCAGCTTTGGATTCAGGGCTAAGGCCCGTGCAATGCCGATTCGCTGACGCTGACCACCGCTGAACTCATGAGGGAATCTTCGGGCCTGCTCCGGATGGAGCCCTACCTTTTCCATGAGGAATGAGACCCGGTCACGAATCTCTTTCCGGGAGGCACGGGTGTGATTCCGAATGGGCTCAGCAATAATCTCTTCCACAGTCATTCGAGGGTTCAAGGATGAGTAGGGGTCCTGGAAGATGATCTGGAGTTGAGCCCGGACCTTTCGGAGCGATTCTCCATCCATCCCCAGAAGGTCCTTGTCCTTGAATTGAATCTTCCCTGAGTCAGGCTCAATCAATCGAAGGAGGCATCGGCCCACTGTAGTCTTCCCACAGCCGCTTTCGCCCACCAGCCCAAGCGTCTCCCCCTGATTCAGGTTAAAGCTCACGCCATCCACGGCCTGTACCCATCCCATCATTCTCGAAAAGATACCCTTCCGAACGGGAAAGTATTTTCTAAGATTGATGACCTGGAGAAGCGAACCCTCGTTCATTCTATTCCCTAACCTGGTGTAGCCGGAACCAAATGGGTCTTCGGCGTTTAAAAATCCGAAATTCGAATATCGGGCGAAGCATCCTCTTAGGACCAATCCGAAACAAATTCTAATTCCCAAACGACCAAATTTCTAACCACCCCTCACCCTACCCTCTCCCCATGGGGGAGAGGAGGAAGGTGAGGGGGTGAATTTTGTATTTTGATCATTTGAAATTGTTTCGAATTGATCCCTTCGGGATGCTTCGCCCGGATTTCGCCTGCCTATGCCGAAGCGGCTTCGCGCAGGCAGGTGCTTCGAATTTATGATTTGCTTCCATCACTTCCATAGCCAGCAGAGAACCCGGCGGCCCTCTTTCTGAACTAACGGAGGTTCTTCTTTACGGCAGATGTTCATCACACGGGAACACCGTGGATGAAATCTGCATCCCTCGGGAATCTCCAGGAGGCTCGGCACCATCCCGGGGATCTCCTGAAGCTGCTTTCTGCCGGTCTTCATCTTCCGGCCTATCCATGGAATCGACTCAAGAAGACCATGGGTATAGGGATGAAGCGGCTCAAGAAAGAGGTCTTCCACCAAAGCCTCCTCCACCACTTTGCCCATATACATCACCACTACTCGCTTGGCCATCCTGCAATGAGACCCAGGTTGTGTGTGATCAACACAATCGATGTCCTGATCTCTTCCTTGAGACGTTCCATCAGTTCGACGATCTGGGATTGAATGGTCACATCCAGAGCAGTCGTAGGCTCATCCGCCAGGAGCAATCTGGGATGGCAGGATAAAGCCATGGCAATCATCGCTCTCTGCCTCATCCCACCGCTCAGTTTGTGGGGGTATTCTTTGGCCCTGATCTCAGGAGAAGGGATCTGGACTGTCCGGAGCATCTCCACGGTTTTGCTCCAGGCCTCCTGATGCGTCACCCCCTGGTGAAGCTTGATGGCCTCTGATATCTGCTCCCCGATGGTCAGGACCGGATTGAGAGAGGTCATGGGCTCCTGAAATATCATTGAAATGCTATTGCCCCGTATCTGTCGTATTTCATCCAGACTCATATTCAGGAGGTTCTTGCCATCAAACAGAATCTCCCCCTGAATCTCCGCAGGAGGTGAGGCAAGCAGTCTCAGGATGGAAAGGGCGGTGACGCTCTTTCCGCAGCCGCTCTCTCCAACGACCCCAAGGGTCTCTCCTCGGTAAACCTCCAAACCGATCCCATCCACGGCTGTCAATACTCCTTCGTAAGTATGGAAGCGTGTTCGTAGATTCTCAATGGAGAGGAGAGAATCTTGTCTCATAATTTAAACCTCGGATCAAGGATATCTCTTAGGCCGTCTCCTGAAAGGTTAAAACCCAGTACAGCAAAAAAAATGGCTATACCCGGGAAGGTAGCCACATGGGGAGCGTTGAAGAGGTAAGCCCGGCCAGAACCTAACATCGTACCCCACTCCGGCGTGGGTGGCTGAACACCTAAGCCAAGAAAACCCAAACCCGCTGCAAAGAGAATGGCTGTGCCCATCCCCAGGCTGGTCTGAATGGTGATGGGGGCCATGACATTGGGCAGGATGTGTCTGATCAGGATAGTCACATCCCGGGTGCCCATTGCCCTGGCCGCCTCAACATAGGTCTGTTCCTTCACTGAAAGGGTGCAGCCCCGCACCAGACGAATGTAGATGGGCACCATGCTGATGCCAACCGAGATGATCGTGTTTTTGAGTCCCACCCCCAGGACGGCCACAAGGGCTAAGGCCAAAAGAAAGCCTGGAAATGCTAATAGGGTGTCGGTCACACGCTGGATTCCGAAATCGACTTTACCTCCGTAGTATCCGGACATGAGTCCAAGAGGGACACCGATAAGCAGCCCGACAAAAACGACTCCAATGGAAATCAGTAAGGACACCCGGGAACCATATATGATCCGGCCCAAAATAGAGCGGCCCAGTTCGTCCGTGCCCAATGGATGCTCTATAGAGGGTCGCTCCAATGACTTCATCAGATTCGGAGCCGAGGGATTGCCCGGAAAGAGGATTGGGGCCAGCAGTGCGGTGATGAGGTAAATCAATATCAGGATTGCACCGAAGAGGGCCGCCTTGTTACGCCTAAGCTTTGCCCACCTACGCCTGAGCTGGCTGTCAGCCTGACGAGGCGAATTCTTTATCACTTGGGTTGGGAGTGTTTCATGCATATCGAATTCTTGGATCTATATAAGCATAGAGCAGATCAACCACCAGGTTGACCAGAATGTAAAGTAGTCCGAAGATGAGGATTGTTCCCTGGATGACCGGGTAATCGCGGGCCAGGATGGAGTCCACAATAAGCCGGCCTAAACCCGGCCAGGCGAAGACTGTTTCGGTCAGAACCGCCCCTCCCAGAAGAAGCCCGAACTGAAGACCAACCACTGTGATGATCGGGATGAGGGCATTTTTCAGCGCATGTTTGACGATGACCACCTGCTCTTTAAGTCCCTTGGACCGGGCCGTGGTGGTGTAATCCTGAGAAAGGGTTTCGATCATGCTGGCGCGGGTTATACGGGTGATGAAGGCAACCACAAAAGCAGCCAGGGTAAATGAGGGAAGGATGACGTGCTTCCAGCTTCCAATGCCACCTGCCGGCAGCCAATGAAGAACCAATGAGAATATCACAATCAGCATCAGCCCAAGCCAGAAGACGGGCATGGAAATGCCAAAAAGGGCCATCGAGGTAAATAAGTAGTCTATCCAAGTATAAGGTCGCACAGCCGAAATGATTCCAGCCGGGATACCAAAGAGGCAAGCAAGAGTAATGGCTGTCACAGCAAGCAATACTGTATTCGGGAGTCGTGCCCAAATCTCCTTGATGACAGGGTTCTGAGTCCGGGCAGACCGGCCCAAGTCAAGCTTAGCTAAACGGCTGAGGAAAATTCCATATTGAACGAAGATCGGCTTGTCAAGACCTAACTGTTGACGGATGTTTTTGATATCCTCCGGGCTGGCCATCTGCCCGGCGAGGACCTGTGCTGGGTCTCCTGGTAACATCCGAAGCATGAAAAAGAGGAGAAGAGATATCCCGAGGAGGACCGGAAGGGTCGAAAGGAGACGTTTTAGGATATATTGGAACATACTTAATTCATCGAGGGACAAGAATCAAAATTCCAATAACCAAATCCCAAGCTCCAAATAAATTCCAATCACCAAACTCCACAATCACCCCTCACCCCTGCCCTCTCCCCTAAGGGGAGAGGGGGAGGGTGAGGGGGAAATTTCGGTCATTGGGGTATTGGTCATTATTTGATTATTGGTGCTTGCCCTGCACCATATTAGGTACAGGGCTTGGGACTTGGTTATTTTTTTACTCCATCTTGATATAGGTCGGGTAAAATTTTTCCGTGCTCGTCACCACCATACCCTTGATCTTTTTTGAATAGGCGATGACGAATTTCTCCACGTGGAGCCAAATCCAAGGACAGTCATCCCAGACCATCTCTGAAGCCTTCTTTAAGATCTCCAGACGTTTCTTGGGATCCTGTTCCAGCCGACTCGCATCCATGATCTTGTCATATTCAGGGTTGTTGTAATGGGCTGAGCCCAAACCCTTGGGCGGATTCACGCTGGAGTGGAACTGTCCGTAAAGGCCCATATCAGCATCGAGGATCAACGGCCCCCAGCCTAACAGAAAGACTTCGAGTTCAGTTTCCTGAATGGGTTTTAGCAGACCGGCTACATAGGTAGGCCAATCATAAGTCCTCAGTTCAGCCTTCACTCCAATGGCCTGGAGATAAGCTTGCACTGCCTCAGAAACTTGCTGGTCGAAAAGATAACGGCCCTGAGGCGTCCGCATGCTTACGGTTTTGCTAAAGTCGAAATTGGCTTTCTTCAAGAGCTCCTTGGCTTTTTCAGGGTTATATTCGTACTGATGCGCCATTTTATGATAGCCGAAAAGGATCGGAGCTACCGGACCGTCCATGGGAATAGCCGTATCAAAGAGAATCTTGCTGACGATGGCCTTCTTATCTACGGCATAGTTGAATGCCTGGCGAACCAGCTTGTTATTCGTCACACCTTTCTGGTAATTCAATCCCATGAAGATCGTCCTTGTATCCAGAGGCATTTCAACCGTGATGTTCGGGTCAGCCTTGAGTGCTGCAACGTTGGAGGGCAATGGTTTGTAACAAACATCGATCTGGCCTGTTCTGAGCATGGCTTCACGGGTGGCTGTCTCGGGTATGATCTTGAAAGTCAGCCTGGCAACGGTCGGTTTTTTACCATAGTAGTTTTCATTACGCACCATCACAATTCGATCGCCTTTCACCCACTCCTTGAGAATGTAAGGTCCTGCACCAACCGGAT
This sequence comes from Deltaproteobacteria bacterium RBG_16_49_23, assembly GCA_001798855.1. Taxonomy (GTDB): domain Bacteria; phylum Desulfobacterota; class BSN033; order BSN033; family UBA1163; genus RBG-16-49-23. The sequence continues at coordinate 18,355 of MGQQ01000131.1, forward strand.
TTTGTCGAACATCCTCACCATACTTCTCGATAGCGGCCGGGGAGATAGGACTGCAGATCGTAAGAGAAAGTGTGGGAACAAACGGTGCGAAGGGGTACTTGAGATCGACTTGGATGGTGTGGTCATCGACGACCTTCACCTCCTTGATCATAGCAATGGCAAAACGGAGGGGCACCCGCATCTTTGGATCAATGGCCCGGTCCAAGGTGAGTTTGACAGCTTTGGCATCGCAGGGAGTGCCGTCACTAAACTTGACACCTTTTCTTAGACTAATCGTGTAAATCAGGCCGTCCTTTGAGACCTTGTAGCCGGTCGCCAGCCTTGGCTCCAGTTTCCCGTCCGGAGTCTGATAGAAAAGGGTGTCGTTGATCAGATCGCTCATATTCTGCATCAAGGTTGTAGTATGCTCCTGCGGGTTCAACGTGTCGGCATCGATGCCGATGCCGATTCTGAGCTCACTGATTTGAGCCCAAGCAGACGGGACAAGGAAGAAGCCTGCCCCCGCTATTAACACGGACATAAAAACAAATGCTTTAGTAAACATACTGACTTTTTTCATCTCTCTCCTCCTTTCTTTAAAATAAGGTTCGTTGACCCCCCCCCCGACCATTTACAACTCACACTTGTAAAACCGTCCCTCCTTCATAATAGCCATGATTTTCTCTTTATGCTGCAAGACACCGATATTCTCAAGAGGATCCCCATCTATGATAACGAGATCAGCCAGTTTTCCCTTTTCGAGGGTTCCAATCTTCTTTTCCAGACCCAGAACCTCCGATGCCGTTTTTGTAGTCGCCACAATAGCTTCCATCGGGGTGAATCCGATCCTGACAAGTAATTCCATCTCTTTTAAATTCTCACCATGGCGGTTGAAAGGGGTTCCTGCATCTGTTCCCATGGCAATTGGGATTTTTGCCTTATGGGCTTTTTTGACGCTTTGCCAGTGACTTTTCATGACGGATTTAGACTTTTCCACCGCAAAGGCAGGCACTCCCCTTTTCGTCCCTGCCTTGATAATGTGATAAGGAGCACATAAAGTGGGAACAACAAAGGCCTTCATGTCCAATATTAATTCTATGGCTTCATCATCTAAGAAGAATCCGTGTTCAATGGAATTAATCCCGGCCCA
>MGQQ01000132.1 GCA_001798855.1 Deltaproteobacteria bacterium RBG_16_49_23
GCAAAAGATTCTTTTTCTGTTAGAACGAAAATCATTACCTTTTCGTCTCGGATTTCTTTTCCCTATTGACACGGGAGGCCTTATAAGTGTTCGGTGGATTCTCTCAGGATCACGCCCCACCTTTGGTGCCATAAATTCTACTAAAAATCTCAAGCAGATTTGCGGACTTAATGTCCGAGACATCGATATAGTATAATTCATGGATCTTTTTGTGAATATCAGAAAGCTCCATCTCCTCCAAGCTAGTGAAGTCATAGAGGCTGGATTCATCGCTGATCAAATACTCCCGTGACTCTAAACCGAAGATCTTGTTCATGAACTCTTCAGAAATCTCATGAAACCTGTCGACCCCTGTTGTCGGAGCGAATTCGATACGCTTGCCCTTAAACGGTCCGTTGGAGATAATTCGTGAATCATTATTCATTTTCTCACCGAACATTATTTTTTAAGTTTCTTCTATAGATGAAAGAATTATATGCATGTGGGAGGAAGGTGTCAATGTAATATTGGGTTCAAAGTTATTGAATTGTAGATGAGTTTTGGATAAAATAATTTTAATTGAACTATTACAAGGAATTGGTGTTGTGTCTACACAGGCCGTTGCCCAAATCGATTTTACGCTTCGACAAGCCTGTTCTCTCCGAGCCAGAGGCTCTCCCTCCGGGACAGAAGCCCCTCTGGGGCGGAGCCTGAGCCGGAGGCTGATCGAACCGTTCACCCTTCGAGAGCCTCAGGGCGAACGGAGAGTCGAAATGCAAATGGTTGGTTTGGGCAACAGCTTGCACACTCTTTTCAAATGATTTGTCCTTATTCAACAAGATGGGCGAAAAAAAGGAATCTCGTCATTGCGGGAATCCTTTTTATCCTTCTCCTCACTGCTTCAACAACATATGGTGAGGAGTTTCAGCGGGCCCTGCCCGGGAAAGTCTTCTCATTTCCGCAGGACCATTTCTCACATCCCGAATTTAAAACCGAATGGTGGTATTACACCGGCCATCTCCAGACCGAAGACAGAAAATCCTATGGGTATCAGCTTACCTTTTTCAGAGTCGCCTTTCGAAGGAGCGCCAAAGGAGGGCAATCGAAGTGGGCGATTCAGGACCTTTATTTTGCCCATCTCGCTATAACCGATGAATCGAAGAAGCGCTTTGAATACCGTGAGAAGATGAGCCGGGGAAGTTTTGGTGAGGCAGGGGCTTCAATTTTCGGGAGCAAAGAACCTTTCCATATATGGATTGACGACTGGTCCATGGAGTTGAAAGGAATTCAATCGCTGAATCACCTTTTGAAGGCGGGAGGGAAGGATTTCGGCATCGAACTTATGCTTGCACCAGAAAAGAATCCGGTCATACATGGAAACAACGGTATCAGCCAGAAGGCAGAGGGCGAGGGATATGCCTCTCATTACTATTCGATCAGCCGTTTAAAGACCGAAGGGAAGATTTTTTTAAAAGGAAAAGAATTTCCTGTTCAAGGAATGAGCTGGATGGACCATGAGTTTGGTTCCAGCCAGCTCCGGGAATACCAGGTTGGATGGGACTGGTTCAGCATCCAGTTGGATCAGGGAATGGAACTGATGTTCTATCAGATTCGACACAGAGACGGAAAGATCGATCCCTATTCGAGTGGGACCATCATCTTCGCCGATGGAAAAAGTGAACACCTCCCTTTCAAAGAATTTCGGATTGAAATCCTTGATCGATGGAAGAGCCGGAAGAGCCAAGCGGTTTATCCCTCCGGGTGGAAGATCCATATCCCCCGTTATGGAATCGAATTAACCCTGTCTCCTACAGTGAGGGATCAGGAATTGATCACCGAGGCGTCCACCCGTGTGACTTACTGGGAGGGAAGTGTTAAGGTTGAAGGAAAATTCCAGGGCAATCCCATCAAAGGAAGGGGCTATGCCGAATTGACCGGGTATGCGAAGCCGTTTAGTAAAGGAATATGAACATTTGGCACATAGCAATTGGCTGATAGCCGATAGCCAAAACCAAATAAAAACATAAACCATCAACTATCTGCCATAAGCAATAAGCCATAGGCATGGAGGTCTAAGATGCATCAGCTCTTCTACCCAAAATCAGTGGTGGTAATTGGCGTATCAGAAAGGCCTGACAATCTGGCCAGAAATATCGTCGAAAACCTCTTCGAATTTAAATTCAACGGTGAAATCTTTCTGGTGGGCAGAAAGGAAGGCATCCTTTTCGGACGAAAGATCCTCACCTCCATCGATCAGCTCCCCGATGGCATTAATGTGGCCGTCATCCTCACTCCGGCCCAAACCGTGCCTGACTTCATCGAGGCCTGCGGACGAAAGAAGATTCCCTGGGCCATCATTGAAACCGGAGGATTTAGAGAATATTCAGAAGAAGGGGCAGAGCTGGAAAAAATAGTTCTCAAAACTGCCCAGAAATGGGGAATTCGCATCGTAGGACCGAACGGGATCGGAGTCACCAATGTCGATAACGGTTTTGTTGTTCCCTTTGTCAAACTGAAGAGGGGACCGGTGAGCAAAGGCAAGCTCTCCATCCTGGCCCAGAGCGGAGGAGTCCTTCTCTCCTATGCAAACCACATGATTAGCGCCAATGTGGGCCTGTCAAAAATGGTGAGTATGGGAAATAAATTAGACCTCAACGAGATCGACTACCTGAAGTATTTGATCGATGATCCTAAGACCGACATTATCGGGCTCTACCTTGAGAGCCTTGGGCGGGGAAGGGAATTGATGGAGATTGCCCACTCCACATCCAAACCTATTATTATCCACAAGGCCAATACTGGAGAGGGAAGCCGCCAGATTGCAAAGTTTCACACCGCCGCCTTAGCCAACGACGATAGGGTCGTGGAAGCCGCCCTGAAACAGGCTGATATCATCCGCACAAAGGACTTCCGATCCTTTGTGAATGCCGTGAAGATCCTCTCTCTGCCACCCTGCAAAGGTAAAAACCTGGTAATCATCTCACGCTCCGGAGGGATCGGTGTGGTGGCCGCCGACTCGGCAGAACGGCACGGATTTCGACTTCTTCCCCCTGACCCAAAACTCCAGGAGCAGTTCCATAGTCTCTTTCGGGCAAAGGTGATCCAGCCCACCAATCCACTCGATCTCGGAGACCTCTTCAACTTCGACCTCTACACGAGCATCCTTGAACAGGCCCTTAGATTCCCGATGGTCCATGGAATTCTTTTCCAGCACGGGGCAACGGCTGAGGAGAAAGAACCTTCCAGAAAATTTGCCCAGGCCGTCAAGGAACTCTCTTTCCGTTACCAGAAACCGGTTGCCCTTCAATACAACACCGATGAAGAGGAGCTGGCTTATATCAAGAGGGCCCTCGATTACCCCATCTTTACAGAACCGGAGGATGCCTTAGCGGCTCTGGCTATCTCAAGGGATTACTACCGTAGATTGACAACATCGAAGGAAGAATCTTCTTTCTATCCCATTGATAAGAGCCGTGCTGCCATGGTTCTTCAAAAAGCAATTGGAGAGAAAAGGGATCTTATCCTTCCAGAAGCAATAGAATTGCTCCAGGCATGCGGCATTCCCGTTGCTGACTATCAGATGGTCCATCGAAAGGAAGATTTGGGGCAGGCCATTGAAAAGATTGGATTTCCCGCAGCCATGAAGGTCATCTCTCCGGAAATCTCACACAAATCGGATGTGGGTGGAGTGATTCTCCATATCGATTCTCTGAAAAAGGCGGAAGAGGCCTATGACAAAGTGATGAGCCTGAATCCGGGGAATAGGACCGGCGTGTTTCTTCAAAAGATGATCTCCGGTGGAAAGGAAGTTATCCTGGGGGCCAAAAGAGATTCCTCTTTCGGGCCAGTCGTCCTCTTTGGCCTGGGTGGAATCTATGTGGAAGTTTTGAAGGAGACCTCCCTTCGGGTGGCTCCCATCAATCGCTCCGAGGCAGAGGAGATGATCTCTGAATTGAAAGGGGCCAGCATCCTCAAGGGGGTGCGGGGGAAGCGGCCATCGGACATCGAGGCGATCATTGAGATGCTTCTTAGGCTCTCCCAGTTGATGGTGGACTTTCCGGAAATCGAAGGAATTGACATCAATCCAATGATGGCGCTGGAGAAAGGGGCAATAGCAGTGGATGCCCGAATCGTTTTAAGCAAAGAGCAGAGAGCATAGCGCATACGAGTAAAAGTTACCTCTAAAAATGTCATTCCTGCGAAAGCAGGAATCCATAAGTTTTTGACATTACTGGACTCCCGCCGGAGTTTACCCCGTACTTGTTACGGGGCGGGAGTGACAAATTGGGAATTATTAGAGGTTACCTAAAGCCAAAATCATTTACGCTATGCACTCTGCTCTCAGCGCTATGTGTTTTAGAATTCCGCAATCCGAAATCCGCAATCCGCAATTCTGGATCAGATCCCCAGACTTTCTCCCACCAAAATGACTGTCATTTCATTTCGGCTCGGTTTTTTGGCTAACGTCACATAGATATTACAGATACGATCCGGGGAACTGCAGTCTGCACACACACCTGTCTCGACGCAGGGTGTTTTCTTGCCGAGCCGTTTGGCATTCTGGGGGGCCACCCATTCCCTCACCCGCTTCTCAGCGGCTTCCATATCCTTCACAATCTTATTTACGCCACAGACGATGATCGTCTTTTTCGGCCCGATGAACATGGCCCCCACTCTGTTTCCTGTAGCATCCACGTTGAATAACTTCCCATCCTCGGTTAACGCATTCGTGCCTGAAAGAAAGACATCTGCCGAAAAGGACTTTCGGATCAGGTCGAGAATTTCTTCCGGCGTCTTGCCCTGCCGAAAAGGCCAGATGAGACGGACATTCCGATTCCCAAGACCGTCCAGCAAACCGATCTGTGTCAGGGTGATAGATCCTCCCACTCCGACTGTCGCTCCATCCGGTATCTGCTTCATCGCCTCTTCGCAGGCGGATTTGGAATCCGGAACAAAGACGGCCTCGAAGTTATTCTTCTTCAATGCGTTAATCGTTCTTTCGACCTGCTTCCCCTGAAACCACTGCTGCCACTGCTCCATATTTTCTTCCTCCTTTTTCCAAGTATTGTAATGGATGCCATAAAAATTGAACGTATCTTTATTTCTGGCTTTTGGTGTAAACGAGTGGGGCATTTCTGTCTTGTTCTCTCCCCCTCTTTGGCAAAGAGGGGTCAGGGGAGATTTTATAAATCATAGGCAACTCCATATCTCTTCCATCACTCCGTCCATATTCTCAAAGACATCCCTGTCGGAAAACCTCATAACCTTTATCCCCATTTCCCCAAGAGTGTCGTCTCTTGTTCTGTCCTTTGCCTTGCCAGTCTCAGAATAGTGCCCTCCACCGTCAAGCTCTATCACAAGATTGGCCTTCGGATAGTAAAAATCAACGATATACTTCCCGATTATCTTTTGGCGGTAAAACGGATGTCCCTTCAGTTGCTTTCGTCTCAATTTTAACCACAACATCTTTTCAGCATCTGTCATGTTTTTTCTGAGGAGCTGCGATAATGCTTTCAACTGTTTATCATAAGAAAGCATTTGTTCTTAAAATCCCCCCTCGCCCCCCTTTGCCAAAGGGGGATATAAAGATGATAGCCATTTCTTCAAGAGGTTTTTACCCACTCACTTGCTCGATGAGCTTTATTTTTAAACCGGTTATTGATTTAAGTCAATGATCCATCATAATATGGGTGTTAGTATAGAAAATATATGAGGGTTTTCCGGTTTTTCAACCACACTGTAACCCCCTGAATTCTGGACAATATGAGGACGTGGTGTTACGATTAATTTAAGATGCTTTTAAGAAAGGAGGCATCCTGTGGCTGAATATCAAACGGATGAAAAGGTCGCTTTCAACGGGAAAAAGGTTGAGGTTTTAGGCTCCACGTTTGAGGAGGGAAAACCCGTAAGCCCGATGAAATGGAGAGAAAAATTGAGAAACCGTGAAGAGATGCTTGCCTATCTCAAGACAGGGGAACGTTACTGGTTCAGCGACGAATGGTTCGGCAGCGAGAAACGGAAGACAAAAGCATAATCCGGCAGAGGTAGAACTAAATGGGTTTTGGAGACCCTTACGAATCAATTATTAAAAGTCTCAAAATAGTAAAGACATCGATTTGTAAAATCCCTCCTAACCTCCCTTTTCCTAAGGGAGGTCCCGCGTTTCGCGGGATTTGGCAAAGAAGGGATAGGGAGATTTTCCAATGCCTATATCAATTCAATCCTGAGACTGCTATTAAGCACATGATGAGAAGGAGGTAAATCCCGTGGCATTTCAAATTCCCCAGATCACCTATTCAGGGAAAATAAAAGAAGTCACCCTCGGAAAGGGACCCAAGGCAGTAACCATCGGAGGAGAAAATTCCTACCCTTTTCATCTCTTCGAAGGAGAGATGGCCCATCCTCCCCGGATTGCCATGGAGGTTTATGATGCCCCTCCTGAAGACTGGCCGGAGACGGCCCTTGAACCATTCAGCGATGTGGTCCATGATCCGGTGGCCTGGGCAAAAAAATGCATTGAGAGTTACGGAGCAGACCTGGTTGCGTTGCAACTGGTCAGCACCGATCCGAATGGTTTGAACCGGCCGTCTGAGGAGGCAGCGGAGACCGCCAAAAAGGTCGCCTCTTCAATCGACGTTCCCCTGATCGTATGGGGAAGCGCCAATGCGGACAAGGATGGCGATGTTCTTCGAAAGGTGGCTGAGGTTTGCGATGGGATGAACCTCATCATCGGGCCTGTTGTGGAAGGCAATTACAAGCAGGTGGGCGCGGGGGCGATTGGATATCGACATACTGCCATTGCCTCCTCTCCTATTGATATCAACCTCGCCAAACAGCTCAATATCCTCCTCGGAAACCTGGGCATCCCTGACGGTCAGATCCTTGTCGATCCGACCACGGGTGGACTGGGGTATGGAATCGAATATACCTATTCTGTGATGGAACGGGACCGGATGGCCGCCCTCACCCAGCAGGATGAGAGGCTCCAATTCCCGATCATTTGTAATATGGCGAAAGAAGTTTGGAAGACGAAGGAGGCCAAGGCATCGGCTGAAGAGGCCCCTGCTTTAGGCGATCCCCGGAGACGGGGCATCCTCATGGAGGCCATGACAGCGGTTGTCCTCCTTCTGGCAGGGGCGGATATTCTCGTGATGAGACATCCAGAAGCGATAAAAATGGTTCGGGAGATGATTTCGGATTTGATGGCGAAGTAAATCACCCCATCCCAAGGTGTGAGGCATCTATATCCCGAAGGAACCTGGATTCCGCATCGGGTGCGGAATGACAGAATAATAGAATGGAGGTTTTCATGTCCGATATCGAAAAGAAGAGTATTGATCCTGCAACGATAAAAATGTTGAAAAAGGCACAGGCCGATGGTTGTGAAACCATCTTTGACCGGGCTGAAGCCATGAAACCCTGTCCGATCGGAGCAGAGGGAAGCTGTTGTAAAACCTGTGTCATGGGACCCTGCCGTGTCTCCGCATCCAAAAAGAAGGGGGAGGAGAAGATCAGAAGGACGGGACTCTGTGGCGCAACGGCGGAGACGATCTCCGCGCGTAATTTTGCTCGAATGGTGGCCGCAGGAACAGCCGCCCACTCCGACCATGCGCGAGGTGTGGCTGAGATCTTTCTGGCCACGGCCAAGGGCAAGGTCCCCGGCTTTGAGATCAAGGACGAGCAGAAACTCTATCAACTGGCGATGGATCTCGGGGTCGAGATAGGAAACCGGCCTGTCCGGGAGATTGCCATCGAGGTAGGCCAGAAGGTTTTAGCCGAATTCGGACGCCAGGAAGGGGAAATCCTGCTTGCCGGGAGGGCGCCTCTCAAAAGGCAACAGATCTGGAGAAATTTAGGCATCTTTCCGCGGGGAATCGATCGGGAGGTGGTGGAGCTCCTTCACCGGACCTGCATGGGAGTGGATCAGGAATATAAGGACCTTCTCTATTCGGCGGCCCGTTGCGCTTTGGCGGATGGATGGGGAGGTTCAATGATCTCCACCGAACTCCAGGATGTCCTTTTCGGGACCCCTGTCCCTGTTCACGGCAAGATCAACCTCGGCGTCCTTAAAAAAGAGGAGGTTAATGTGGTCATCCACGGACACGAACCCTTTCTCCCTGAGATGATCGTCGGGGCGCTGCAGGATCCTGAAATCCAGAAGGCCGCCCAATCCGTCGGAGCAAAGGGAGTCAATCTCACGGGGATGTGCTGTTCCGCCAATGAGGTCCTGATGCGTCATGGGATCCCGGTCGGTGGAAATTTTTTACAGCAGGAATTGGCCATTGTCACCGGTGTCGTCGATGCCATGGTGGTCGATGTTCAATGCGAAATGCAGTCTCTGGCGCAGGTGGCCAAGTGCTATCATACCAAGCTGATCACAACCTCGCCCATCGCCAAGATCGAAGGAGCCATGCACATCGAATTTGACGAGCATCGTGGTCCCGAAATAGCGAAAAAGATTGTAATGGAGGCTATCGGAAACTTTAAAAACCGTAAACCGAATGTAGACATCCCGTCCGACACCACCGATACGGTCGTGGGATTCAGCCATGAGACGATTAATTACCTCATGGGCGGCATGTTCCGCGCCTCTTACCGGCCCCTCAATGACAATATCATCAACGGCCGCATTCGTGGCATTGCGGGCGTGGTGGGTTGTAGCAACGCTCGCGTCACCCACGATGATCCAAACTTCACCCTCATCAAAGAATTGATCAAGAATGATGTCCTCGTCCTCGTCACCGGTTGCAGCGCGATGGCCGCGGGTAAAGGGGGTCTTCTCACTCCGGAGGCAGCAAGGCAATATGCCGGGGACGGTCTGGCCTCCGTCTGCGAGGCTGTCGGCATCCCGCCCGTTCTCCACATGGGCGCCTGTGTGGACAACAGCCGGATTCTGATGGCAGCCACTGCCGTCGTGAAGGACGGAGGGCTGGGCGATGATATCAGTGACCTTCCGGCAGCGGGCGCGGCGCTGGAGTGGATGAGCGAAAAGGCCATTGCCATCGGCCACTATTTCGTCGCTTCAGGGATCTTCACCGTTTTCGGCGTGACCTGGCCGACCACAGGAAGTGAAGAAGTCACAAAGCTTCTCTTTGAGGAATTTGAAAATAGCTTAAAAGGGAAATGGGGGTTCGAGCCCGATCCGTTAAAAGCGGCGAAGCTGATGATTGAACATATCGATAAGAAGCGGAAAGCCCTCGGCATCGATAAGGCCCGGGAGCGCGTGCTCTTCGATATGGCCAAACGTCGCGAACTGGAAGCTGCTTAATTTCTTACATTAAGGAATTCCCTCCCCCTCTGAGGCTATGTCGTAATTCCGTTCATGGTTCGAGAACCTCACCACGAACGGAAAACATACATTTAAAATCAACTACTTAGCCGTTCGCCCTGAGCTTGTCGAAGGGGGAACGGCTAAGTACGACACAGTCTCCAGGGGAAGGGAATTTATATTTTAAGAGGAGGTTAATCCGTGTCTAAAATCATTGCATCTGCCGCCATCAGGGGCGCTCACAAGATCGTCCAAAGAGCGGAAAAAAAGTTTGAGGAAGCCTTGCAGAAATGGGGGCCTGATCAGGAGGTTGGCTTTCCCAACACGGCGTATTATTTGCCCATCATCTACGCCATCCTTGGAGTCCCCATCCAAAAACTTGGAGATGTGAAGCCCGTTCTCGAAAGAACCCGGTCTCTTCTGCCCCCTCTGGTTAAAGAAAAGGTGAACCTCCCTTATTTAGGCCCGGCCCTCGATGCAGGAATGGCCGCCTTCTTTGCGGAGGAGATCCTTGAAGCCATTCGCTACCTGGAGACTCCCAATTTCTATACGAAGCAGGAAGACCCCTTGCCTGATAATATCTGGCTGGGCGCAGCAGACGATGTCATCTTTCGTAAAAGAGGGGTCGAATTTGTGGATGGAACTGCCCCTGGATTTGCCGCTATCGTGGGGGCCGCGCCATCGCCCGAGGTTGCAAAAAAAATCGCCACCGAGCTTCAGGAGAAGAACCTCTATGTCTTTATGTGCGCCGAACATGAAGGAAAACGCTTTGCCGAGCAGTTGGTGGAGGCAGGTGTTCAGATCGGTTGGCCCACGAGACTGGTCTCTTTCGGCCCTGAGGTCTCCTCTGCTGTCTTTGCCATCGGCTTTGCCTGCAGGGTTGCCATGGCCTTCGGCGGAGTCAAGCCCGGGGATTTCCGGAATAACCTGATCTATAACAAAGACCGCACCTTTGCCTTCGTCATGCCGCTCGGATTTGTCACGGATGAATGGTATGCCAATGCCGCCGGCGCCATCAACTGGGGATTTCCGACGATCGCAGATACCCCCATCCCGGAAATTCTGCCCACCGGCGTCTGCACCTATGAGCATGTCGTTTCAAATATTCCCCATGACCAGATTGTTCAGCGGGCCGCGGAGGTGCGGGGGTTAAAGGTGGCTGTCGCCGAAGTCCCGATCCCTGTCTCTTATGGTCCTGCCTTCGAGGGTGAGAGGGTCAGGGGAGAGGATATTTTTATGGAATGCGGAGGAGGAAGAACCCATGCGGTGGAGTGGGTCACCTCGCGGCCCATGGAAGAGGTGGAAGACGGCAAGGTGGTCCTCATCGGGCCGGATCTCGACCAGGTGGAGGCTCCGGGACGGCTCCCCATTGCCATTGTCGCTGAGGTGGCCGGCCGCCAGATGCAGGAGGACTTCGAACCTATTCTCGAACGGCAGATTCACCATCTCATCAACTATGCCCAGGGAGTGATGCATATCGGCCAGAGGGATATTGCCTGGCTAAGGATTAGCAAAGGGGCTGTGGATAAAGGATTCCGTTTTCCCCATCTGGGGAAAATCCTTCATGCGAAGTTTCACCAGGACTTCGGAGCCATCTTCGATAAAGCCCAGGTGAAGATCTACACCGATAAGGAGAAGGTGGATCAGATTCTTGCACAGGCAAGGGAGGTCTACCAGAAGAGGGATGAACGCATCGAAGGGATGACCGACGAGACCATAGACACCTTCTACTCCTGCACCCTTTGCCAATCCTTTGCCCCCAGCCATGTCTGCGTCATCAGCCCGGAAAGAACAGGCCTTTGCGGCGCTTACAACTGGATGGATTGCAAAGCTTCCTTCGAGATCAATCCCACCGGACCAAACCAGCCCGTTCCAAAGGGAGAAATCATCGATGTGAACCTGGGGCAGTGGAAAGGCGTAAACGAGTTTGTCTATAAAGCTTCCCGTCAGAAGGTCGACCACTACAACTTCTATAGCTTGATGTACGATCCGATGACCACCTGCGGGTGCTGTGAATGTATAGCGGCTGTTCTCCCGATGTGCAACGGTGTGATGACTGTCAACCGCGACTTCCCGGGGATGACTCCCTGCGGGATGAAGTTCACCACCCTCGCGGGTTCCGTGGGAGGGGGACAGGTCACACCCGGCTTCGTCGGTCACAGCAAATATAATATCACGCAGAGAAAGTGGCTGGTCGGAGATGGCGGGCTTAAACGGCTTGTCTGGATGCCTAAAATGCTCAAGGATGAGATCAGGGATCGACTGATCAGACTGTCTCAGGAGATCGGCATTCCGGATTTCATCGAAATGATTGCGGATGAAACGGTCGGAGTCACCGAAGAGGAAATCCTTCCTTTTCTTACGGAGAAGAGCCACCCCGCTCTCTCGATGGACCCGATTCTGGGGTAAGTAAAAAAGCATAGGGCATGGAGCATAGGGCATAGAGATTTTTTAACATTAGCTGTTTGAAATAAACCTTTTAAAATCCCTCCCCACCTCCCTTTGTCAAAGGGAGGAGAAAATATTTCCCCCTTTTGACAAAGGGGGATGTAGGGGGGATTAGATAACCTTTTTCAAAGAGCTAAAATCATATGAGATTTTTAAATTAGATTTTTTACGCTATGTGCTATGCCCTTTGCTTCATTATGTGAAAGGAGTCAAATCCATGGCTTTGACTGGAATCCAGATCTTCAAATTATTGCCGAAAACCAACTGTAAGGAATGCGGGGTCCCGACCTGTCTCGCTTTTGCCATGAATCTGGCCGCCGGAAAGGCGGAACTGGCCTCCTGTCCCTATGTTTCCGAGGAAGCCAGGGCCCAGCTCTCCGAAGCAGCCGCCCCACCCATAAGACCTCTCACCGTTGGCTCGGGTGAGAATGCGGTGAAGATCGGAGGGGAAACCGTACTCTTCCGTCATGAAAAAACTTTCGTAAACAAACCCGGTTTTGCCATCCTCATCAGCGATGTGACGCCCGGGGATGAGATCAACGAACGCCTGAAGCGGTTCAAGGTCCTGAGATATGAAAGAGTGGGGCTAACCCTGAGACCCGAAATGATTGCTATCAAGAATGAGTCCGGGGACCCTTCAAAATTTGAAACTCTTGTTAAAAAGGTAAAGTCCGAAACGGATGCCGCCCTCATTCTGATGAGCGAAAAAGTCGAGGCTTTAGCTGCAGGAGTCAAAGCTTCCTCCGACCGTGTCCCATTGATCTATGCGGCTACGGATGGAAATCTCGAAGCCCTGGCCAATCTTGCCGGGGAGAATAAATGTCCATTGGCGGTGAAAGCCACTGATCTCGAAACCCTCTCTGGATCGGCTGAAAAGCTGATAGCCGCCGGCCTCAAAGACCTTGTCCTCGATTCCGGATCGAGAACGCTCCGCAGGGCTTTCGAAGACCAGGTTTTCATCCGGCGGGCGGCCCTCCTTCAAAAAAACCGTTCCCTCGGATTTCCGACCATCGCCTTTCCCTGCGAAATGACGAAAGATCCGATGAAAGAAGCTCTGATCGCCGCAACCTTCGTGGCAAAGTATGCGGGGATCATCGTAATGTCCGACCTTCAGGGAGAAAGCCTTTTCCCCCTTCTCGTTGAACGGCTCAATATCTATACGGACCCTCAACGGCCCATGACGATGCAGCCGGGGATCTATCCCATCGGTAATCCGGGAGAGGAGTCGCCCGTATTGGTCACCGTCAACTTCTCGTTGACCTACTTTATCGTCTCCGGTGAAATCGAATCGAGCCGGATTCCGAGCTGGCTTCTGGTGATGGATACCGAGGGGCTCTCCGTTCTCACGGCCTGGGCCGCTGGTAAATTTGTGGGAGATGCGATCGGCGCCTTCATTAAAAAGAGCGGCATTTCGGAGAAAGTGAAGCGCCGGCAGGTGATTATCCCGGGAGCAGTTGCAGTCATCAGTGGAGATCTTGAAGAAGAGCTCGGTTCGGACTGGAAGGTTAAAACCGGCCCAAGAGAAGCCGCCCACCTGCCCGCCTTCCTTAAAATGGGAGCATAACGATTGCGGAATGTAGATTGCAGAGTGCGGAATTAAAGAAACGATTTGAACTGACGCATTTAAATTCCGAAATCCGCATTCCGAATTCCGAATTTAAAGGAGAATAGATGATCCTCATCGGTGAAAATCTTAATGTAATCATTAAGAAGATTGGGACGGCGATGAAAGAAAAGGACCCCAGGCCCATTCAGGAGATGGCCATTGCCGAAGCCAGCGCCGGTGTTGATTACATAGACATCAACCTGGGCCCAGCCCGGAAGGGCGGAGGGGAGCTGATGGAGTGGATCGTTAAAACCGTTCAGGAAGTGGTGGATACCCCCCTCTATCTTGATACTATCAATGCGGAAGCCATCGAAGCCGGACTCCGGGCCTACAAAAATAAGAAAGGAAAAGCAGTGATCAATTCGATCATGGCCCGTCCGGAAAGCATGGAAGCTAAATTCCCTCTTGCCCAGAAGTATGATGCAGGGGTTGTTGCCCTCCTCTGGGGGCCTTCCGGTCTTCCACGGGACGCCAACGAGAGAGGCGTGCTGGCCGCCGAACTAATGCAGAAGGCCATGGAATACGGCATCCCGAATGAAGATATCTGGATCGATCCCATTATCACCCCGATCACCAGCCCCCAGAGCCAGGTTCAGGTCCCGGGCTGTATCGAATTTATGAAGATGTTCAAAGACCTCCAGGAGATCGCCCCTGGGATCAAGTCAACCTGCGGACTCTCGAATGTGTCCAACGGCGCTCCGAATCACCTCAGGCCCATCCTCAATCAGACCTATCTCGTCATGCTCGAACGGTACGGCATGTCCTCAGCCATCATCGACGCCTTTGACGAAGATCTAAAAACATTTGCAAAGGGAAAGAGGGAGGATTTAAAAAAATTGATCTTTCGGGTGATGGACAAAGATCAAATCGACCTCAAGTCCCTGAGTAAGGAAGAAGCTGATTATGTCAAAACCACGAAAATCCTGATGGGCCAAATACTCTACTCCGACTCCTGGCTCCAAATGTAATTTACGGAAAACCTTGCCCCGTCAGTTCCCTAACATTTTAAAAATTCTCCTTCTCAAAACCATCGGAGTAACTTAACCCTGAGCGGCGCTTCTTAACCCCGTCTTCAAAAGTTGGGCTTTGCGCCACCAAATGGGTCAAACCCATTTTTTCCTGAACACTTCGCTTCCCAAAAGTTTAAAAAAGGTGTATATTACAATTTGCAATCCGTATTTCACGATTAATAACTCTGATTCTGAGGGCAGATAATTTTTTCAATAATTATGTTTCTACAATTTTACATTATTAAAAGTTAAATTATACTTCAAGAAAGGTCTATTAGCAGCCAGTTGGGGATTAAAAAAAGCCTTTTAAAAGGCTAAACCTTTTGATCTTCAGAAAAAATAAAGTAGGAACATAAAAAATAACGTTGGGTGATGAGAGGATAGATAAAACTATGACCAAAAAACAACGGATGGTGCACAAACAGGAGTTTGTGAAAGTTCTATCTCATTTTGTATCAGGACTGGGAAAATATGTTTCTTCGGATGATGGTTAGTGGGCAGTCAAAGGCTTCATTGACATATACAAAAACATCTACACGATCAGCTCAGATACGAAGATAGTTTCAAAGATATTGGAGATTCATCTTTTCCCAAAGATACTTCAATTCGCAGAAGACAATGGCTATTCCATAGTCCTCGCCGAGCACCAGAACTGGTATCCCGATTTCAGCTTCGTCAAGAAGGACAACCAGGCCCTCAAGTTCGCCGTTGACCTTAAGACTGCGTATAGGGATCCGGATTTTCCTGGGCATGTAAACGGCTTCACCCTTGGAAGTCATGGTGCCTATTTCAAGGACCGGTCGTCTACCAAAAATATCCAATTCCCCTATGCTGACTTTGAAGGGCACTTTTGTCTCGGTATCATCTACACAAGAGCAGACTCTAAGGACTTGGGCGAAACAGAAGTTATCCGGGTGAAGGAACTGGAAGATGAGGGAAATGATAAAAATCCTCGCAAGTACCGAGTCACCCAGGTCGAGAACCTTCGCTCAATTGCCTCTGTCGTCAAAGACTTCCAGTTTTTTGTCTGCGAGAAGTGGAGGTTAGCATCCGATCGACAAGGATCAGGAAACACTGCAAACATTGGGTCAATCACATGGATAGGGGACATTTTGGTCGGGAATGGTATGTTTGGAAAACTCGGTGAGAAGTGGTTCGATGAGTATTTGATGAACTATGGAGTCACAACAATGATGAAGCAAGGTAAAGCAATCCCGATACGGTCTCTTGAGGATTTTTTGGACTTCAAAGTAGGTGACAAAAACAAGATTGTGCCCTTGAGATCGAAGAAGAAGTTGCGGGGCGAGGAGGGTCTATGCGAGTAATCGTCCCTCCGATAAAGAGCCAGGGTATTAAGACAAAACTTGTACCCTGGATCCATGCTTTAGTGCCTGCAGTACGTGGGCGATGGATAGAACCATTCTTGGGCACCGGAGTTGTTGCATTTAATTCTGGGTTCCGTAAAGCACTTCTAAGCGATATCAACCCGCATGTTATAAGATTCTATCAAAAGGTCAAGGAACGCGAGATTACCCCGTCCTCGGTTCGGAGATTTTTAGAAACCGAAGGACAGCAATTGAGAGAAGCGTCGGAAGATGGCTACGCTTACTTTAGACTTGTCAAAAATCGATTTAATACTTCGCAGAATCCTTTGGACTTCCTCTTTCTCTCACGGACTGGGTTCAATGGTATGATGCGTTTCAATCGAAATGGTGAATGGAACATTCCCTTCTGTCAAAAGCCTGACCGATTCAATCGTTCCTACATTACCAAAATTGTCAATCAGGTTCACGATGTTGCTTGCCTAATTCAACCAGAATGGGAATTCATCGTGGCACCTTTTGAGAAGGTGATTCCTTTGGCCACCAAGGACGACATCATCTACTGCGATCCGCCGTATCTGGGTAGGTATGTTGATTATTTTAGTGGATGGACTGATGAAGATGAAAAGAGATTGTTTGACCTCCTCTGCAAGACGCCAGCGCGTTTCATACTCTCCACCTGGCACCACAATGATTTTCGCGAGAATCTAATGATTCATAAACTGTGGAACAAGTTCAATATTGTTACGCGTGATCATTTCTATCACTCGGGCGGTAAGATTGAAAACCGCAGAGCTATTGTAGAGGCTCTCATCTTCAACTTTTCCGCAAACATCCGAATACACAATTACGGCGTTGAGCCGAAGCCCGAACAGCTGGTTCTATTCGAAGAAAGGGTGGAATACATCACCCAACAATTGAGTCGAGCTGACATTGTATAGTGTTGCGTGCATCACCATGCCCCTCATTCATGACGTTGATCGCACACCAGGGATCGGGGTGGCTCTGTGGGAGAAGACCAGGCTATGAGCGCGGAAGAGGCCGAGCTAAAGGTGGCCATTGAGCGCGTTCTGAGCTCGCCAAGTCGCAAGAAGCTTGTGGTCGCGGGGCCCGGCACCGGCAAGACCAGTCTATTCCGGCAGATGCTCGAGTTGGCCGACGGTGAGCCCGATCGATGCATTGTTCTAACCTTCATCAACAACCTCAAAGATGACCTTGAAGACGAGCTCTCGGGGCTGGCCGAAGTCTTCACTCTCCACTCGTACTGCCTCGGCCTTCTGTACCGCAACGCGACACTCAGAGCCCGCTTGTCAAAGAGCTTCCGGTGCTGTCCCGGCCTCGGAAGCCTTATCAGGGAGGACTGGGAGATTATCGAGAAGTGCAAGGCGCCGCACTTCATCCGCGAGATGCGCAACATAGAGGAGGAGAACCATATCCCCTTCTACTTGGCGCGTGGGGAGTACTACGACGCCGTCGATTTCGACGACACCGTCTATCGGGTCTACGAGGGCCTGACGTCCGGCGGTGCTGTGCTTGATAGCTACGACCTCGTCTTGGTCGACGAGTACCAGGACTTCAACCGCTTGGAGGCAGGGTTCATCGATCTCCTGGGACAGGAAAGCCCGATCCTGATTGCAGGAGACGATGATCAAGCGCTCTTCAGCCAGCTGCGTGATTCGAGCTGGAACTACATCCGCTTGCTTCATCAAGCTGGCGAATACGAGGTCTTCAATCTGCCGTTCTGCATACGTTGCCCGAAGGTGGTCGTGGATGCGGTAAGCGATGTTCTCGCGCGGGCTCAAGAATTACACAGACTGGAGGGAAGAATCGAGAAGCCGTACAAGCATTTTCCTCCATTGAAGGGAGCTGACAGCGCGATGTATTCCAAGATCGCCCTCGTCGAGACGACAGTGCAACGAGAGACTGCGAACTACATGGGACGGTATATAGAGCAGGCCATTGCGAACATCCCCGGCGATGAAATCGAGGAAGCCGCAGCTGGCGGCTACCCTGCCGTGCTCGTAATCGTTGCACAGCCCTATCGCAGCCAAATCATCAGTCACCTTGAAAGCGTCCAATACGCGTCGACACAAGGCGAGATTCCAAGGACAAGCTGGATCGCGAGCTGGGACTGTCGATTCTGAAAGAAGACCGGGGGTCGAATCTCGGGTGGCGAATCATGCTGAGCGTTGATGCGCCGTCCTTCCGCGCAGACGTCATCGCTCAGACAGTGGACGGTACTCAGCGTTTTGTCGACATCCTCCCAATTGACTTCCGCGACAATGTGCTGACTGATGTTGATGCCTATGAGCCTCCCGCGGAGGATTCCGAAGATGAGCCAGCTGCCACACCTGGAGGATCGCTACCCGTGAAAGTTACGTCTTTCGAGGGGGCCAAGGGGCTTTCAGCCCAGCATGTGTTCATTGCGGGCCTGCATGATTACGAGTTGCCACGTAATCCAGGAGCAATCGAGGACCTTGAGATCTGCAAGTTCGTGGTTGGCCTTACCCGCACTCGAAAAAAGTGTACGCTCCTCTACACGCGTAACTTCGCAGGCGGGTGGAAGTCACCCTCTTCGTTCATTTCTTGGATTGACAAGGCTCGACTGGAGCACATCAAGGTGGATGCGGTATACTGGAAGAAGACCAGCGGTCAGGGAGGACAGTGAGCGGTAGATATCAAACCATTGGATCTTTAATCTTGATATTTGGATCAAAAGAAAGATTGGATAATGTGTCTAATTCTAAAACATCAAAGTACAAGACCCGTCCCCTAAATGATTAGCGGGATTATTTTCTATCTGGGGTAAATATTAATTCAAACATATGGGTTTATTTTGCATATTTTGAAAAGGACCCACGTTTAATCGTTCCTCTCTGCGATAATCCTTTCTTAATTTTTTCCAAAGCAACCTTGTTTTGGTAAAGCCATACCTCCCGTGCCGGAATCTCCACCATAGGCTCCAGAATAATCCTGTCATTTTCCTTGTATGCTCTAACAGAGCTGATCTTTCCGCCTGGAAGAAGCTTTGTTAAAGAAATCCTCTTTTTTGAATCGACGGTTACTTTGATCGTTTCCATTTTACTCCTTTCTCGCTTTCGGGTTAATCATAAACAATAAGTGGGAATACCCACATTATTTATTTTCAGTAAACCCCGTTAGAAATTCCAGCGGGGCATTAAACCCCGCCCTGCCTACCGGCAGGCAGGCGGAATTATTCTAAAACCTAACCCCGCTGCAGCCGCCGGCCAAGAGGGCCTCTGGCTCGGAGGGAGCAGCGGGGCATTATTTCTAACGGGGTAAACCTTCCCCAAAACTTTTAAAATCTTTTCTTTCTTTTGCATTCTTAAGTATTTTGCGTTATCTTTTTCAAAGTGATCCCTCCATGTTTTTGAAAGGGAAAAAAGTTTATGCACTGTCGAATATTTATTTCCTCCTTTTGGGCTCTCTTTCTTTCCATATCGCTTTTCTTCTCCTCGGCCTCGGGAGAAGCGAAGCAGATGGGGTTTGCTATCCCCTTCCCGGACTTAACCTTTACTCAGAGTTTATCCAAAGAAGAGCAATCCTACCTTGGAATAACCAAAAAGACGAAGTTTTCTTTCCGGGAGATCAAAGGGGATTTGATCCTCGTTGAACTGCTCAGCACCTACTGTGTCAATTGTCAGAGGCAGGCCCCGATCTTCACTGAATTATATTCATCCATTGAGAAGGATCCTAAATTAAAGGGAAAGGTGAAGATGATCGGAATTGCCGCCGGCAATAACCCTGGGGAAGTAGAGACCTTCAAAAAAGCGCATCAAATCCTCTATCCCATCTTCAGCGATCCCAAATTCGATGCCCATATGGCTGTCGGAGGTCCTCGAACGCCCTTCACCATCTGGGTGAGAAGGGATGCGCAGGGAAACGGGGTGGTGGTAAGCACCCATCTGGGTCTGACCGAATCGGCGGAGAATGTCCTTGCTGAAACAAGAGCCGTCCTCCAGTATAACCTCGCCCTTCTGAAAACAAAGAAAGGCGCCATCTATGAAGGCGATGCCTTGAAACCTCCCCTTACAGAAGAAGAGTTATTAAAAAGGGCAAGAAAGGGAATGGAGGCGTCCGGAGGAAAAGTCCTTCAGATTGAAAAGATCACCCTCAAGGATGGCGACTGGCTCTATGCAGGAAAGGTCGATTGGGGAACCCGCCAGGAGAATCTCTTCTCAAAACTGGCAAGCCGCCGGGCCGTCTGTGATATCTGCCATGACACCTTTTTCATTTATACCTTCGATTCAACGGGAAAGGTGGTTGATATTGTCCCTGTCCAGTTGACTAAAATCGATAATCTCCATTGGACAGATGAAGATATCAAAAAATTGAAGAGCCGGACCGTCGGAAAATCGATCCTCAAACCCTTCACCTTCGACGCCAGAGTCGATTCCATTTCAGGAGCAACAATCACCGCCGTCCTCATTTTCGACAGCCTCGATAAAGCCAAAGAAATCTTTGAGGAAATGAAGAAAGAAGGATATGTCAAATAATTTGATGAAGGGGAGATTTTTTCGCCTTCCTTTTCCTCTCTTCTTCTTTATCCTGTCCATTTATCCCCTTCCCTCCCATTCCTCAAATCTATACAAATATCACCAAATCGCTATGGGGACTGTAATCGAGATCACGCTCCAAACCGATGATGAAGAAGGAGCCAAAAAGGCAACCCTCCAGGCTTTTCAGGAAATAAAGAGGATCGAGCAATTGATGAGCCCGTGGATTTGGACGAGCGATGTCTCCCATCTTAACCGCTTTGCCGGAAAGGATTGGGTCAAGGTCTCTCCGGAGACATTCGATGTCATTCAGAGGTCACAGAAGATTTCCGGACTTTCCGAAGGTGCATTTGATATCACCATCGCCCCCCTCATACAGCTCTGGAGAAAAGCAAGGGAGAAGGAAGTCCCTCCTCCTTTCGAAGAAATAAAGAAGATTTTGGGCCTGGTCAATTTCAGAGATATATTCACCCGTTCCGATGGGGAAGTCTTTTTGAAAAAGAGAGGAATGGCTATTGATTTAGGTGGAATTGCTAAGGGCTATGCCGTAGACAGGGCCTTCGAAATCCTAACCTCTCTCGGATATAAAAATCTCATTGTCAACGCAGGCGGAGATTTGAGGGCCGGAGGTTTAAAAAATAGTGCACCCTGGTCGATCGGGATTCAGGACCCGAGATCGGCCGGGAAGGTCATGGCAACGATTTCCGTGTCCAACTCGGCCGTCGCCACTTCGGGAGATTATGAAAAATTCTTTTTCCATCAGGGGAAACGGTATCATCATATCCTCAATCCAAAAACGGGTTTTCCGGCGGACGCTTGCCGGAGTGTCACGATCCTCTCTGAAGATGGGATGACAGCAGATGGACTCGCCACAGCCGTTTTCGTTCTTGGCGCTGAAAAGGGGTATGCTCTGTGCCAAAGGCTTCAAGGTGTGGAATGTTTCATCGTGGATAGGGAGGGAAGGGCGGTGATGACCTCCGGGTTGAATGAGCGTATTTCTTTCAATCCTTAGTTGGAAATATGAAGGAAGTCCAATACTCCTAAATGGTCGCTAATGTGGAAATCGGCTTCGATCCCTCCATTTTTATAAGCGATAAACGGAACGCCTGATGAACGAGCGGTCTGCTGGTCCACCTCTGAATCTCCTATAAAAAAAACCTCCTTTTTATTTAAGTTAAAGTTCCGCAGGATCTTCTCAATCGATTCGGGATGGGGTTTCGGATGTTTTACATCGAGGGCGGTCACCACCATCTCAAAAAAAGGCCATAGCTCAAACCGGTCCATAATATGCTTCATCGAGGTCGTGCGGTTGGTATTGATGGCGCGAAGGATCCCATTCTCCTTCAAGCTATTTAAAGCCTGAAAAAGGTGAGGTTCCATCTTCAGATAGACGATGTAATGTCTTAGATCGACCTGCTTCAGCGCCTCCAGGGCCTTCTTCTCCAGTTCGTTCCCCTTGCCGAAGATGAAATGGATGGCCTCATAGACCGTATGGGTATGAACATACTGTATCTCCTCCTTCTTTAACGGATCCCGGCCGACGGCCACACAGAGGTCGTTATAGAGCCTTGTATTGGCCTCGATGGAATCGAAAAGGACGCCATCGCAATCATAAATCACGCAGCGTATCTTCCTGTTTTGAGTCTTAATGTCCGTCAAACCTCCTCTTTTTTTCCCCTGTCTAATGTCTATGGTCTCTCGCTATAAACTTATTTCCTGGCCCACGAGCAGGAGCCCTTCTCTGATCGCTCCATCAATATAGTGACAGACTCTGATCTCTTCACCTCGCTCGATCAGATAGAGGCAGTCATTGGTCTGTTCGATCTTGAGGGTCTTCTCCAGAGGGAATTCCAGAAACATCCCGATCAGCAGCCGGTTGACGACCCGGTGGCCGACAATCAGGATCTCCTCGCCTTCATGTTGATGCAAGATTCTTTCCATAAAAGGCTTTAATCGAAGGGCCACATCTGAATAATTCTCCGCTCCGGGAATCCGGTAGGAAAAACGGTCCTCTCTAAAACGGTTCCATTCATTCTTAAGCTCCTCATCAAATTGGAAAAGGTACTTCCCCTCCAGTATTCCGAAGGCAATCTCTTTGAGTTCGGCCTGTTTTAGAATGGGAAGCCCAAGATGCCGGGCAATGGGCTGGGCGGTGAGATAGGACCTCTGGAGATGACTGCTGTAGATGGCTCTGAGGGGTCGAGCTTTGAGATGTTCGAGCAGAGACAGACTCTGGGCGTAACCTAAGGGGCTCAGCTCTGGATCACTCCAGCCCTGAATCCTTCCCTCCGCATTCCACGTCGTCTCCCCATGCCTCGCAATGTAGATATTAATCAATGGGCAAATGCTCCTTTCTCACCTATGAACAATATGTTACGGTTTGTCTCCGGACCCTTCACTTCAAAACATATAAAATCTAAAACTTTCCCCTTCCCATCCGCAATAGCCAGCAGATATTTCCCTGCTTTTGGAGTCCAGGGGATTGTCTTACCTGACATCTCCATAGGAAGCCCATTCAATACCCATTGGAAGTCATTCTCATTGCTCTGAGAGATGAAGAAGATTTTTTGAAGTTCAAGAGGGATATCAGGGTCAAGGGCGATCACCGTCCCGGAAGGAGGGTAGACGATTCTCGGATTGAATTGACCTATCTTCTGATCCTTTGAATTAGGTTCTGTCCCTCGGATAAACCATTCCTCCCGGGAGGGTGAAATGCCTTGCGAAAATTCAATCTCTCTTTGCACAAGATTTGGAAGGGCTTCTTTTTTTGCAATGGATTCATTTCGATGAAGAAAATTCATCGCCTCGATCCAGACGGGAGCCGCCCCGGAAATGCCACTCACATTCCACATCGGCTCTCCGGAAAAGTTTCCTGTCCAAACACCCACCGTATACTTCCTCGAATATCCAATACACCAGTTATCCCTCATATCCTTGCTGGTGCCGGTCTTCACGGCGGTCCAGAAGCGGGTGGATAATGGATTTTCAAGGCCAAAGGTGAAACTCCGGGCATCTCTGTCAGATAAGATATCCGAGATCAGAAAGGATGCTTCTTTTGAAAATATCCGCCTTTTCTGGTCTAATCGATTTTCTTGATAAATGAGCCGGAGTTCACTCCATATCCCCTCATTGGCCAGGGTTCGATAGGCATTGATAAGCTCCCAGAGGCTCACATCCGCTGAACCCAGGGCAAGGGAAAGTCCATAGAAATCACCTGATTCGTTAAGCCCCTTTATTCCCAATTGCCGCAGCCTACTCAAGAAGGGTTCAATGCCGATCAAAGATAAGGCCTTGACGGCAGGGACATTAAGAGAGGAAGCCAGGGCGACTCTTGAAGTGATGAACCCTTTGAACTGGGAGTCATAATTTCTGGGTTGATAGATTCCGCTCAAGACGGCGATATCAAGAGGCGAATCATCCAGAAGAGAGGCCGGGGTAAGAATCCGTTGATCAAAGGCGAGGCCATAGAGAAAAGGTTTTAAGGTAGAACCCGCTTGTCTTTTAGCTTGAACTCCATCGACAAACCGGGAAGACAAAGGTTCTCCACTATAACTTACATAGGCCAAGACATTCCCCGTTTGATTCTCCACGACCAGAACTGCTCCGTCCCTCACATTCTGCATCCTCAACGGATGAAGGTGATGCAGCAATCGGTCCAGAGCAAATCGCTGCGTTTCGCTGTCCAGAGTAGAAATGATGGTGGATCCATGGGGCTTTCCCTTTAATAATTGCCTCGCAACATGCGGGGCAAGATTCTCCCGTAGACGGAGTAAATTCGGTCCTAAAAATATCTGCCTCACCTTAGAATGAATCTCTTCCTCGCCAACCTTCGACTCCATTACTCTATTGAGATGTAAAGCCCTTTTGATTAACTCTGACGATGAAGCATTGGGGGATCGGATCAAGGCGGCCAGGGTGAGGGATTCTGATTGGTCCAATCCATGAGGATCTTTTCCAAATAATCCTCTCGAAGCCGCGGCAATCCCTTGAAGTTCTCCTCGGAATGTGATGAGGTTGAGGTAAGCTTCTAAGATCTCCTCTTTTGACCAACATTTCTCAATCTCCCATGCCTTGAGAACCTGCTTTCCTTTCTGCCATATTGATTTTCTCTCTTTTTTAGGTTGGAGTTCTTTATCCAAAAGGGAAGCTAATTGCATGGTGATCGTGCTTGCTCCTCGCAGGCTCTCTGAAGTCAGTCCTTTAATGAGTGCAGCCCCTATCGATTTATAATCCACCCCTGGATGTTCATAGAATCGTTTATCCTCTGCTTTAATCATAGCAACCCTCAGGGCAGGTGATATGTCCTTCAAAGAAATCCAGTCGAGCCTTCTTCGAGTTTTATCCGTTCTCAATTCATAAAGGACCCCTCCATGCCGGTCAAGCAAAAGAGAATCTGATTTTACATGAGACTGCCGAACCTCGTCATAAGTAGGCAGGGCTTGGGCCTCCCCGGTCAAGACTAAAAAAAGGATGAGAATCAAGAAAAATCGTTTCCTCATGGAAGGACCTCAACCGTCTGGTTTGGGATCTCTCCGAACATCTCCGGATAATAGAGCGCCTCTACTCTCGTTGTCGGGAGTTGAAAAACTCCGCTCTGATTCAGCCGGAGGGTATATTCGACGACCCATTGTCCTTTGGGAACATACTCATAATAGGCCCGGAAGGCTTCAAAGGAACGTTCTTCATAGGCTGGCCAGACCCAGCCCTTTCTCTCCTCTCCTTTGGTGAGGAGTTGTGAATCTCTTGCCAGCCCCTTTCCAAGAATGGTTGCTCCCGAAGGAATAGGATCGCTCACCACAACCCAGGTTTGATCAGCCTGAGCCTCCAATTCCAGGCGCATTCGAATGATATCTCCTCGGTTCCATTGCTTGGATTGTTTCTGTTCGATCGGGATGATCGTCTTCTTAATCTTATATCCACTGAAGAACGGTTCTTTCAGAGGAATGGCCGCAAGACTCTGTATGGTCACCCACGGCTTCCCGTCCCCTTGATGGGAGATAGAAAGTTCTTCTTTCTTATTGGGCCAATGCATTAAAGAACTCTTCCCTTTGGGTGCTGCATTCCAGTCGGTCGTAAAAGATTCTGCAGATGAAGTCGTATGAGTTGAGCCAGAGACTGGAATGCTTTCAAAGACCTTTGAAAATTTTTCCATGGCAAGAACCCCCCAGGCGTTGGCCAGGGTCAAGTCCCATCTTCCCCTCCTCTGCCGGGCCAACGCCCCCTGAACCAATCTCGGCATATCCTCCTTCCAGTTGTCTGAGCGAAGAAGTGATAGGACGACACGTACAGCATTCACGTCATTGGAGACCATGAGCCACCATAAACCATCTGACCTTTCTGTCGAAAAATTCATGACCGTCCCTTGAAAATTGAGACGGGACCGGATGATCTGCTCCGCCTCTTTCTTTCGTTCCTCACGATTCGGAATGGCCTGAACATTCTGGAGGATATTCAACCAATCGATCACCGCAGAGGTTGGCCAGAGGTTGGGTTCAATGGAGATGGAACTCAATAACTTCGGCTCCACCTTCTTACTCCTTGATAAGGCTTCTACCGCCGCTAATTTTCGAATGGAAAGATCTGCTGTCGGAATTGGAGAATACCGGATGATCGATCCTTCAATAAACCTCCTGAGACCTGTTTCCATCTTCTCTCTTGCCTCATCGGGTATATTCCATCCTGCCTCGTCACCGATGGCGATGATGTAGGAGGTCAATGTCGGACTTCCATAGAGACAGGGGGGAAAATATTTCACCAGACCATCCGTGTCGAGATGAGAAGGAAGCTCAGACAGACATCTCTTCCAAAGATTTTCATCTCGGAGTGCAACAGCCACTGAGACCTTCTGCTCCATGCATCCATAGGGATACCACTTCATATATTCCAGGACGCCATTCAATCCCTCATTAATTTTGGGCCGCAAACTCACCCTTACACCTCCACGGCCCGGAAGTGCGTCCTTAGGTCGTTCCACAGAGGTCTTAAATTCCTTTTTCACCTGGGCGATGGTCGCCTGAAAAGTCCTCACCGCAAGGGCAGGAATCACCCTCTGCGTTACCTTGATCCGATCTCCTAATTCAGCGGCTTTCTCCTTCACCTCCACTTCCCAGCGAAGCATTTCAACATTGAGTGGAACAATCGCATCCCATCCGATCTCTTTTAATTCCCCGGGGGTTAAAGAAACCGCCATGGGGCTAAAGGGTTGTGAAATACCTTCGGCCTTTACAGAAACGTCTAATTCCAAATTCCGTTTTGTTGTATTGCGAAGTGAAAATCCTGCCCTGAATCGATCACCCTCTCTCAACAAAGGAGGAAGCCCGGATAAGATCATCAAATCCTGCGTAGATTGAATCGAGGTGGAACCTGTCCCAAAGAGACTTAGCCCACCACTCGCAACCGCTACAATCCTGAAACTGGTGATCGAGTCATTCAGGACCACTTCAACTGTCGCCTCTCCATTGCCATCCAGTAATACACGGCCTTTCCATAACAAAAGGGTATCGAATAACTCCCTTGTGGACTGCCTTCCTCCGCCTCCTCCTGGAGGAAATGCCTTCAATCCGAAGTGGCGTTTTCCGATGACCTGCATCTGGGCAGTTGAGGTATGAACGCCATAACCCCTCCGGCCCATCATCGCAGAGAGGATTTCCCAGCTTTGATTGGGCATCAGCTCAAGCAATCCTTCATCCACTGCAGCAAGAGCAACCTCGCTCCCCGGGGGAGGAACTTTCCCGTCGGAGGTTCTGACCTTGATATTGACCCTTGCTTTCTGTCGAACCTGATAGACTTTCCGGTCGGAAGAGATGCTCACCTTCAGCTCATGATCCTTCCATCCCACTCTGATTTCAGAAATACCAAGTTTATAAGCAGGTTTTCCAAGATCGATCATGGCGGTCGGCTTGATCCACGGCAGTCGTCCTCTCACAACCAGAACAGAGACAAAGACATTAGGGGCATAGGTCCCTTTCACGGACACTTCAACAACAGGCCTCTTCCCTGAGATCCTTTTCACCCATGCCTCTATCACCCCTTCTCTTTCCACGGTGATCAGAGCCATTGCATTCCTGAACGGCATCCGCACCTGAAAGGTTGCTTTCTCACCGGGTTCGTATCTCTTCTTCTCGGAAAGGAGGTCAATCCGGTCATGATCCCCAACCTCAAACCACCACTCGTCCTTTCCAGCCACCCAGACATCCCTGTGAGCGACCGTCTTATTCCCAGCATCATCAAGGCTCTCTGCCTGAAGGATCACATTTCCGGAAACAGGGGATTGAGATTCGCAGATCAGGAGCCCTTTCGAATCAGTTTTTCCCTCACAGAGAGCGACAACCTTCTTTATTTCTGTCGAATGCTCGTAGGCATAGAATCCTCCGACAAGACGCTTCCGGTGGGTATAGATTTTTCTTTCAAAAAGTTCAACTTTCACCGGCGCTCCTGAAACGGGTTTGCCGGAAAGGTCAACCACGGCAATATGAAATTTAAAAAAATCCTTCGAGACAGCCCATGAATCCGGCTTGATTCCGATGAGATATTTAGAATGCCAGAGTGGAATTTTTGAAGAAACGGTCTGAATCTCTCCGCTGGGGTCATTAAATTCCATTTCAGTCAATATCTCTTTGGGGCTTTCAACTTTTGACAAATTGGAGATCGGCGTCTGTGTATAACCGGACTTATCCAGAACCAAGTCAATGGTCGGGAGTTTCTTCTCCTTTTTCTCCTGGATTCTCTCCTCCCTTTCCATCCCTTGTTCAGACTCCTCAACCCCCAGAGGCTCTCCCCTTCGAGTAAGCCCTTCTTTGACCGATCCATTGCTAAAGATGAAATCATCAAATCCTTCAAAAGACGGAATGGTTTTAGGCCTGATTTCGCTTCGCAATTTGATGGGAAGGAGACTTGCCCCTCCCCCCGCAAGATACTGGATGCTCAGATCCAGCAAGACCTCTCTGGCATTGATCAACGGTTCGCTGGGTGGCTGGATGATCCCTTTTAAGAGGGGAACTCGAAACTCCTCAACCCTGAATCGTCCAGAGGTCCACTCTCGAGGGTCCCTCCGGGAGGGTGTTTTTCTCTGATCGGTCTCTGCCTTTTTCAACAGGCGAACTTCATAAAATCCGAGTTTTGACTCCCTGGGAATCATCCAGGTCGTCTCAGCAACTCCATTCGCATCCCATTTCAATGGAAACTGGTATTTCTGCCCGCTTCCGTAATGTTCGATGGAAATAAAATCAGGCATTTGAGGATTGGGAACTGCCGAAAATCCTTTCATCGTATGTTGGCGAAAAAAATGTTTCATGTGGACTGTCTCACCGGCACGGAGCAATGGTCGATCAAAAATGGTGTGAGCGATGAATGGACCTGAGTAAAACTCATTGGGAAGATTGAACCTCCAGGGTTCGATCCCATTATCCCAACCAGAATGAACAAAGGCCATATCTTCAGAGGTTTGCGCCGTGACAAAAAGGCCTCCTTCAAGAGAGTGGAGAGCACCCATCTCCTGATAAACATAATGATCGTTTATTTTAAACTCACATCTTGGAAGCTCTCCCTGTGAAGGCAATGTTCCTTCGATTCGTGCGATCCCGCTGGCGTCTGTCTTTCCTTGCCATAAGACCTTTTCCTGGCAATCCCTTACCGTCACCATCGCCTCTTTCACAGGCTCACCTGTATCAAGAGCCGTTACCCAAGCCAATGAGGATTCCCTTCCCCATTTAAAGTGAACAGAGAGATTGGTCACCAGGGCTGCCGTGGGTACATACATAGGTCGTTGTGAACCGAGGAGAGATTTTCCTAAGAGGGCACTCTCAAGTTCAACAATGTAGAGACCGGGTTTCTTAAACGGAATTCCAACCACCTCAAAAGCATGAGCCCCCAGGGGTTTGGGGATTTTAAAATCTTTCACTCCCTTTCCGTCACTAAAAATGGATTTCTCTCTCGAAGCAGAAGCCACCTTCCTCAACCAGCCCTGAATGCTTTCTCCTTTTTCAGGTTGAACATTCAGGACCTTTCCCAGCACCTTTCCAACAATCCCCTTCTCTTCGCCAATTTTTAACATGGTTGCCTTCACCTCAGGCTCCAGGTCCCTTAACGTTACGGGAAGCACAGGCTCAGGCTTCAGTTCTACAACCCCAAATCTTGCTGAAAACTTTGCCAGGGGAGGATACGCCTCAGTTTGTACAGAGAGTGGGAATTTATCCGCATTGACGAGTGGTCGGCCTGTCACATCTTTAAGCCCTGGTGGAAGTTCGATGCTGAAATTCGTATTCTCTGGGAAAGGACCTTTGAAAACAGCTCCGGTGATCTCCTCCCTTTCTCCAAATTGTGGCTTCCAAATCCTCCCGTCAGGCCCTTTTAATACGATACTCATTGCCTGATCCAACGAAATAGGAGAGGAGAAGTAGAGGTGCATCGGCAAGAGAGGAATACATCCTGATCCCTTATGTTCTCTTTCACAACTAAACTCTGCGGAGAAGGGTTTTCTGACCTGAAAACGAAATATCTGATCCTGGTCTGTTGGCACACCTGCCTTTGACATCACTCCTTTGCCCCAGATCAGGCTGACTTTTGCATTGGATGGGAAACGCTGTTTGCTCTGGATTAGGATGATCGGAAGGGGTGGGGGCTTCCTATATCTAAAAAGAGCCTTCAAGATCTCTTCCTTCTCCCTCCCAGTAATGAACTTAATCCCTACACGATCCTGGATATCTTCAATAGAGAAAAAGACATTTTGAATCACAGATTCTTCATCAGGTTCTGCATCTAAGGGCAGGACAAAAATCTGCTCTTCATTAAGATATTGCGACCCTTCATAAGGGGTAGACGACTTAATAGCAGGGCCACCTGTGGAGAAGGAAAATTCCTTCTGGCCTGTGACCTCCTGTCCGGAAAGGGTCTTCAGGTTGGGCCTTAATTGAAACTCACATCGAATCCCTGCGGGAAGATCTCTCTCAAAATCAAATACCCAATTTTTTCCATCTGCCCAGCGGCTGGTTCCCTTTTCAGAGCAATCGATATCGAAGGGTTCGACAAGGACTCGTGGGTCACCGAAGGGCACCATCTGTTCTGAAAAACGGACACTTACCTGACGAACATTTTTAACCGTGCCCTGAGGAGAAAACATCTCAACCCGAGACCCATCTTCTGCATAAGTCCAAGTAATAAACAAAAAGCAAAGTGACAAAAATAATC
Source organism: Deltaproteobacteria bacterium RBG_16_49_23 (assembly GCA_001798855.1). Classification (GTDB taxonomy): domain Bacteria; phylum Desulfobacterota; class BSN033; order BSN033; family UBA1163; genus RBG-16-49-23. The sequence goes on from MGQQ01000132.1 coordinate 30,336, forward strand.
CGATGTATTTGGGTGTCATGTCTCCCTCCATCCCTTTCCATTTTTGAACAATTCGCTAACATTCGTAAGCTTTGGGGTTTTGGGGGATTCTACTAAATTAAAACAGGTCGGTCAATGAAGAAGCATTCTATTTTTTGTATAGACATCTCCAAATACTATACATAGACTACACGTAAAGAAACAGGCGGATTTTAATGCAGGAAAAGTTGACAATAACTGTGGATGAGGAAGTTTATGAGGGTCTCCACAAAACCATAGGCCCCCACAAAATCAGCAAATTTGTTGAAGAACTGGTGCGCCCACATGTAGTGCGTCCCAATCTCGAATCGGCCTATGCCCAAATGGCAAAGGATAAAAAACGGGAGGAGGAAGCCATAGAGTGGGCAGAAATCACTTTTAAGGACATTGCCAATGAAACGGCGTGAGGTCTGGTGGGTTAATTTTAATCCTTCCATTGGTGGGAAAATCAAAAAGAAGCGCCCTGCTGTCATCGTCAGTAATAATGCTTCAAATAAGTTCCTCAATCGAGTTCAGGTTGTTCCTCTAACCAGCAAGACAGATCGTCTCTATCCCAGCGAGGCATTGGTGGTTTTTGAGGGGAAGGAAAGTAAAGCCATGGCCGATCAACTGGCGACTGTAAGCAAGTTACGACTTTTTAAACGTGCTGGCTTTCTCTCAGAAGAAGATATCCGCAGAATTGAAGAGGCCATCAAAATACAATTGGATATTTATTGAATCGTTTTGGGGTATTGGAGATATGGTATTTTTGTCTCCCCGGATTCAAACTTATCACTAATGGGTGCCCCAAAACTTGTCCCTGTTTTCTTTTGTGCCATGTTAACGGAAGTTGCCTGCATATTCATTTTTTGCGATTTTCCTTATCATCTATTATTTCCTGAATTTCAGGAGACAAAAACTTTTTATCAACGATTAATCCATTAACCATTACGATATTAGAAAATGGATTGGTTTCTTTCATGTGGCCTGTAGAAAACTCTTTGTCCCAATAATTTAATCCGAACATATCCCGAATAACCTTTGCTTTCTGCGAAGTGCTGCTTTTTGTTGTTCCAAAATGCCTGGATATGTCCCCAGCCGTAGCATAGGGTCTGAAACTTTTATCAAAAAGAAAGTTGATGCTACCTATTGCATAGACAATGGCTGCTGCCCAAATTTCAAGTCTTCCTGAAAGAAATGGGGTTGTTCGTTTGCGCGACATCTTTTGTATAAGATTTTCACATAATTGCTCATAATCTGCGTCAAGATATGCCTCACAAAATCCAGTAGTTTTCTCTATAAGCTCTTGCATCTTTCCTTTAATAAGCACTTCGTTTTTCACCATGAATGAATCCCCTTTCATTTGCGATGTTGCAGACAATTTCCTATGACGGGCTGACGGGTTAGCTATGTTTTTTTACCCAGCGCCTTTCCTCCACCAGAAGAAGAACAATTAGGGTCAAAGCTAAAAAATACATTTTATATGGGCAATTAATTTTGATATGGTTAGACATGGTGCGGCAGTTACGATAAATGGGGTCTACCATTGATATTTGATAAATTTATGCACACTGATACCAGAGGCGGATGATGAAATTCTCTCTTTGATATCTTGCCTCGCCTCCGTAGATAAGAACGCCCGTTTTCGAAGCAGGGGTGCCGAAAGAGGTAAAGTACCTAAGTCCACCAAATAAAGAGTTATCCAAAAGTTTTATGCTCGATAAATTTCAAAATGGAATCACAGTATTTTACATATTGGCGGATTGCCTCTTCGACCGATTTGTAAATGATATCCCGCCTTGTATTATTGTACTCATGAACCAGACGATTCCTTAAGCCAGCGCTGGGAGCAATCTGTTTGGCGAATTCCTCGCTATAAATTCCAAATTGAGAGAGGATGTAAAACGTATCTTCATAACCCCTCACTCGCTCATCCCCTCTTCCGAGCTCAGCAATCATGTGTTGATTAATATCAATGGCCCGCATGATGATCTTTTCCAATAATCGTTCCACAGCCAGATATTTAATAGGGTCTCCGGAGATTTCTTCAAACGAATAATGGGCAAGATCCTCTAATACGGATAGGTCTTCTTGAATCAGTTTAATCTTTCTTCGAATAAAATGAGTATCAACGGGCATATTTTTGGTTTAGGTAATTTTGGAACTTTTGGATTAATATTTTTTCCAAGTGGAACAAGTCTTTACTGTCAAAATAATTAGAAAAGGCATGGGCTCTAAACTCATTGAAATCGGTAAGATCTCCATAAAGCAGCTGGCTGTCCTTGGCAACCTGATAGCAAAAAAGAGGGTCGGCTTTATGAAGCGATTTGATGTCCAATTCACGCCGGGGATTATCCCCGAAGATTTCTGCCAAATCGCTGTATATGTCTAACAATTCTTCAAGTTCGATCGGTTTTTCCCCGAGAAGAGCTATGTCTAAATCACTATCCGGTTTCATTTTGTTGGTAGCATAAGAGCCGTGAAGCAGAATGAACTTTAAACGGCGCTTCCTCCCGACTTCTTCAATCTTTTGTTGCTGGTCTTCAGTTAATTGCATGTCTGGCTATGGATTTAAATCAGATTATTTTTTATAAAATTATAACATCCCTTAAAAAAGAGCAATAGATAAATAAAAAAAGGGGGTGACGGGATGACAACCCATTCCTTTTAATGGGTTAGCTATCTCTTTTCATTTTTTCCTTTGGCCTTCTGACCATAATGGGCTGCGACCAGACGGATTTCGTCATAGCTGACATTCTGAGGAAGCAGGGCCTTGATCGGAGCCAGGCGTTCGCCTCCCGCCTTGACAATTGCTTCTTCAATGAGGGCGATTCGCTCCTTTGAAAGAATCCGGTTAAGATCGATTGAACGTCCTTCGGCAATAAGCTGAACAAGATGCTCGGAAATCGTCAATGGAGTAAGCCCCCGCTTTTGGGCGATCTCTTTTAGAGTCCCTCCCTTCTCCCATAGCATCCATGTGATCTCAACCGTGCTTCCCCCGGTAGTTTTTTTCACCACAGGCTGCATTGCCGCAGATCCATCAGACTCACGTAGGGGCTTTGCCTCGGGATGGTTTTTAAGATAACCCCCGACCGTTTCAAGTGTCTGATTCCCATAAGCCGACACCTTATACTCCCCGCAGCCTTTGATGCTAAGCAATTCAGAGGTTGTTTGGGGTAATTGCCGGCTGATGGCCCTGAGCACTCGATCATGGAAGATGACGAAGGCAGGGAGGTTGGATGCCTGAGCAAGTTTGAGACGCATCTCCTTCAGGGAAGCGAATAGATCTTCATGGCAGGGCAGGCCCAATTCTTCAGGAAATGTCTCCGGAAGTTTCTTGGGAGGTTTCTCCTTAACAATCCTTTCTTTTCTAATAGGGATCCTGAAGGTGTGAGTTTCGCCCTCCTCCAGACAGTTAGAACAGTTATCACAACTATTGCCTGTGATCCGTTCGCCGAAGTATTCGAGAATAAACCGTCTTAAACATTGGTCGGTATAGGCATAATCGATCATCTTTTTAAGTTTCTTTCGCTCAAAAAGACTCCGCCGTTCAATCTCTTGAAAATTGATATTCAGTTCCGAGACAGGAACCCGTGACAATATTTTCAGACCCCGGCCACGAAACGGCGGTCGATATTCCATTGTCCCGGCTTGATGAAGCGCAGAGAAATGCCGCCTCAACTGCTCCGGCGAAAGATTCAGGTGTTCGGCCATCACATTTAGGTCCACAAGAAGGGTCCTGTCTTTTGATCCCTCCAGGACATTTAGACAATAATCGAAAATCTCTTTTTGATATTTGCTCTTTCCCTCAAGCTGTCGCTGAAGCTCCTCCGGCTCGACACGCAGTGTCACCCTGGCCTGATGCTCCCCTTCCGATCCACGCTCAATGTGGCCGGCTTTCTCAAGGATCTTCAAGCATGAAGAGACAGCCATCTCATTCGATTTTTTCCGTCCGATGCGCCCGGCCAGGGCCCTCTGGGTCATCTCAATTTCATCCGTACCGATATCGCATATGACCTGGTACGTCTGCTCTATCATATCCCGGGGCGGATAACTTCCATCGATAAAAAATTCCTGGGTGAAAGTGTCGGCATAATTGAAGAGGAGCAGGCAGGTAGCAGGTTTGCCGTCACGGCCGGCGCGGCCGACCTCCTGGTAATAGGCCTCGATGGAGCCGGGAATATTATAATGGATGACAAAACGGAGGTCCGCCTTATCGATGCCCATGCCAAAGGCGTTTGTCGCCACGACCACCGGCAGGTTTCCCTCCATAAAACTGTCCTGGACAGATTTGCGGGACTCCATCTCCATGCCGGCGTGATAACCTCCCGCTTTGTAACCATGGAATCGTAATGCCGAGGTTAAACTCTCCACATTCTTACGCGTAGCGGCATAGATGATTCCCCTTTGTGCCTCCCTTTTGAGCAGGTTCAAAACGGCATCGATCTTATCTGTCTCCCCCTCCACCATTTTGACCTTAAAACGGAGATTGGGCCGATCAAAACCGGCAACGAAGGTGATCGGTTGTTTGAGGCCCAACTGCGTGATGATATCACGGCGGACATCAGAAGTGGCTGTTGCTGTCAGCGCGGCAACAGGCGGATGGCTCAGTCTTTCAACCACCCCTTTGAGTCGAAGGTAATCCGGACGAAAATCGTGCCCCCACTCGGAAACGCAGTGTGCCTCATCAACGGCAAAGAGTGAAACTCGGCAGGATTGAATCCCTTCCATAAATCCGGGATTCCGAAACCGCTCAGGAGCAATATAAACCAGTTTATACCTGCCCTGTTGAATCTCCCTCAGTCTCTGACCCTGCTCGGAAGGGGTCAATGCGCTGTTGATGAAGGTGGCAGGAACTTGATTCTGCACGAGTCCATCCACCTGGTCTTTCATCAATGCAATCAGGGGCGAGACGACCAGTGTCACCCCGTCCAGGAGCAGCGCCGGCAACTGGTAACAGAGCGATTTGCCGCTTCCCGTGGGCATGACCACAACCGCATCGCGTTTTCTCAGGAGGACATCGATGATCTCCTCCTGCCACTTTCGAAAACCGGAGAAATGAAACTTCTCGTTCAGGACTCGGATCCGTTCATCTTTCATCGGAGCATTTAATGGGTGAGGAGTGTCAAATTGAAAATAGGTATCAATTTAGGGCTTTGAAAAAAAACATCTAATCCCCCTTCATCCCCCTTTGTCAAAAGGGGGAAATCCTTTTTCCTCCCTTTGGCAAAGGGAGGTGAGGAGGGATTTTACAAGTTTTTTCAAACAGCTAAATTGATAAGAAAATATGAATTTCAATCAGCCGGCATATCAAATCTTTTTAAAGGCGGTATCGCAGGCTTCGATGGTTTTATCCAAATCCTTTTGTGTATGGGCCAACGAGATAAACCAGGCCTCAAACTGGGAGGGAGGAAGATAGATCCCCTGGTCCAGCATCTCGGTAAAAAACTTGGCGAACCGTTTGGTGTCACTCGTCTTTGCTGAAAAATAATCTCTCACTGTACCTCCTGTAAAAAAAAGCGTGAACATCCCCGTGGCCCGATTGATGGAAACAGGAACCCCCTGTTCTTCAGCGCTTTCAAAGATTCTTTCTGTTAGATAAGAGGTCTTTTTTTCCAGGTCATGGTAAACTCTTCTTGACTTCAGGATTTCGAGTGTCTCTATTCCTGCGGCCATTGCAAGAGGATTTCCGGAGAGCGTCCCTGCCTGATAGACACCTCCAAGAGGAGCCACACTTTCCATAATCTTTTCTTTGCCGCCGTAGGCGCCCACTGGAAGTCCTCCTCCGATAATCTTCCCGAGACAGGTGAGATCCGCTTTAATCCCATAGAGCTCCTGAGCGCCCCCATAAGCTACTCGAAACCCCGTAATCACCTCATCAAAGAGAAAAAGAATCCCCTTCTCGTCACAGATCTTTCTCAACCCTTCCAGGAATCCCTTTTCAGGAAGGATCACCCCCATATTGCCGGCAATGGGCTCCACAATGATACAGGCAATCTGCTCCGGATACTGGTTGACCAAATGTTTTACCTTTTCCAAATCATTATAGGGGGCTGTTAATGTATGCCTGGCCAAATCCTCGGGGACTCCAAGACTATCAGGAATGCCAAAGGTGGTGGCACCGGAGCCTGCTTTAACGAGGAGACTGTCTCCATGACCATGATAACATCCCTCGAATTTGAGAATCTTGTTCCTTCCCTTATATCCTCTTGCCACTCGAATAGCGCTCATCACCGCTTCTGTGCCGGAGCTGACCATCCTCATTAATTCCATCGAAGGAAAGGCTTTTCTCACCCTCATTGCAAGCTCAACTTCCAGAGGAGTGGGAGCGCCAAAACTCGTTCCCTTCGGGGCTGTCTTTTTCAGCGCTCTCACAATCCTCGGATGGGCATGGCCCATGATCATCGGACCCCATGACCCCACATAGTCTACATACTCATTTCCATCCACATCCCAGATCTTTGATCCCTTAGCTCTCTCGATAAAAACGGGTGGAATGCCGATGGCCTTGAAAGCCCGGACCGGGCTGTTCACTCCTCCTGGAATTAATCCGAGCGCCCTTCGATAGAGTGCAATTGATCTCTTTCTATTCATCTCCAATCCTCCGATCATTCCTCAGCCACAATCGTATTGGTCAGAGCGCCTATGCCTTCGATCACCACATCGACCCTGTCTCCGACGGACATCCGTCCTATTCCGGAAGGGGTCCCTGTGGCAATCACATCTCCGGGAAGAAGGGTCATCACGCTGGAGATATAACTCACCAAGCGATGGGGGCCGAAGATGAGATTCTTCGTATTTGAATATTGTCGTCTCTCACCGTTGAGGAAGGCGGCGATCTCCAGATGGTGAGGATCGATATCGGTCACGATCCATGGGCCGATGGGCGCAAAGGTGTCAAAACCCTTTGACAGCGTCCATTGACCATCCTTGGGTTGAAGATCCCTGGCCGTTACATCATTCAAACAGGTATATCCGAGAATGTATTCGCCTGCCTTCTCCTCCGGCACGGACTTTGCTTTTTTCCCGATCACCACAGCCAATTCGGCTTCGTAATCCAAGCGTCTTGACATCTTCGGATAGACAATGGCCTCCCCCGGTCCGATAACGGAAGTGGATGGTTTCATAAAGAGGAGAGGTTTTTCTGGAATGGGCATCTTCACCTCTTCGGCATGGTCCCGGTAGTTCAACCCCAGGGCAACGATCTTCGAGGGAAGACAGGGTGAAAGTAACCTCGCCTCTTCCATTTTTATTGTCCTGGACGAAAGATGGAACTGACCGAACGGGTCCCCATCCATCTCACGAATCATGCCCTCTTCGATGACACCCCATTGGGTGGATGATCCTTCTTGGTAACGAACGATCTTCATTTGGCCTCCTTAACCCCCCTCACCCCCCTTAAGCAAAGGGGGGAATGGGGAGAGTTGACATTTGAGTTTTGGATTTAATTTGCCATTTGAACTTTGACATTTGACATTTTTTACTTCTTCAACCCCAGCACATCCTGCATGTCGTAGAGGCCATTCGGCTGGTTGACGATCCAGAGGGCGGCCTTGATGGCTCCGCGTGCGAAGTTGTCGCGGCTGTGAGCCCGGTGAATAATCTCCAACCGTTCACCCGAGCCTCCGAAGAGGACGGTATGCTCTCCCACGATATCGCCTGCACGGATCACCTGCATTCCGATCTCCTCTTTTGTCCTTTCGCCGATCATCCCCTTGCGTCCATAGACTCCTACCTGATTGAGATTCCGTCCAACGGCGTTGGCAATCAATTCTCCCAATTTCACCGCTGTCCCGCTGGGCGAGTCCTTCTTCAGACGATGATGGGCTTCGAGAATCTCTATGTCATACTCCGGGCCCAGAACCCGGGCAACGTCCTGAACGATCCGGAACATCACATTCATCCCCACGCTCATATTGGGGGCAAGCACGCATCGAACGCTCTTCGAAATCGCTTTCGTCTTCTCCATCTGCTCATGGTTAAAACCTGTTGTCCCGATGACAATGGCAAGGCCGGTCTCCCTGGCAAATTCCAGGCTTTCCAGAGAGGCAGCAGGGTTGCTGAAGTTAATGATCACATCTCCTCCCTCTTTCTTCAATCCTCCTACCAGGGGGACGTCTAACTTTCCCAAACCAATCACCTCTCCGATATCCTTTCCAATGGAGGGATGGTCCGGTCTCTCAAACGCCCGATAAAGTTCAATGGAAGGGGTCTCCCTGATGATGTGAATGATCCGGCTCCCCATCTTGCCCGCCGCTCCGATGACGATGGCTTTCACATTTTCTTTCATTCGCAGGCCTCCTCCCACATTTCACCCTCATAGATGATGTGGACATCTCCCTCGAAAAAAACCGTCTTGACCTCTTTCCCTTCGATCTCGAAATAAACCATCAACACCTCGCCTCCACTCGTTTTGATGGATACCGGCGATTTCACGAATCCCTTAAAGGCTGCAACCAGAGCAGAAGCTACAGCACCCGTCCCACAGGCTAACGTTTCATCTTCCACTCCCCGCTCATAAGTCCGTACGGATAATTGAGAATCCTTCTCCCTCCGGACAAAGCTTGCATTCGTCCCGCTCGGTGCAAAATGAGGGTGGCGTCGAATCGATCTTCCTGTCCGGACAACATCCACGGCTTCAAGATCCTCTACAAACTGGATGGCATGGGGAACGCCTGTGTTGATGCTTGAAAGGATCCGCATCTCCCCATCGATCAGGAGGGCTTTATCGAGCTTAAGGCTGTGAGGTTTGGTCATCTCCAGTTTTACCCTCTTCCCGTCGACCTCTGCGGAGAGGATCCCGGCGAGGGTCTGAAAGGTTAATCGGGGGCCTGCAATCCCTTTCAACCATGCAAAGCGGGCAGCACAGCGTCCCCCGTTTCCGCACATCTCCGCTTCGCTTCCGTCGGCGTTGAAGAACCGCCATTTAAAGTCAGCCTTTTCTGAGTTTTCAATGAAGATGAGGCCATCCGCGCCCACGGAGATCCTTCTCTGGCAGACCTTCCGGGCAAATTCCTTCATGCGATCGCCACCGATCAAAGGTTTTCGATGATCGATGAGGATGAAGTCGTTTCCGCTTCCGCTCATCTTCATAAAAGGAATCTTCATCGAACCTCCGGTTCGAGACAAGTTCAAATATCAAATGCCAAATGTCAAATAAATGACAAATTCCTAAATGTAAAAATATCTCTTATTTGAACTTGATTTGACATTCATTTGACAATTGAACTTTGAAATTTGGAATTATCCAGAAGGAACTCCGGGATATCTTCTCCTCGAATCAGATCCTCATAAGCTTCTCTTTTCCGGATAACATGGATCTCGTCATCCCGGACGAGGACCTCCGCCACACGGGGCCTGGAGTTATAGTTTGTGGCCATGGAGAACCCATAGGCGCCCGCGCTCATCACCGCGATCAGCTCGCCGGGGTTGAGCCTCGGAATCCTCCGCCCCTTGGCCAGGAAATCCGCCGATTCACAGACAGGGCCTACCACATCTGCTACAATCTCCTCCCTGCCCTCCTCCCTCACGGGAAGAATCTGATGAAAGGAGCCATAATAACTGGGACGGACCAAATCGTTCATTGCCGCATCCACAATGATGAAACGTTTCTCCTCGTTCTCCTTCATGTAGAGAACTCTCGAAACTAGAATCCCGGCATTCCCGACGACCACCCTTCCCGGCTCCAGAATGAGGGTGCAATCGAAACTGCGAATCTCCTCAAGGATGTTTGAGGCGTATTCAAAGGGATGAGGAGGCTCCTCATCGTTGTAGGTGATGCCCAGACCGCCTCCCAAATCGAGATAGCGGATCTCCATCCCCTCCTTTCTTAAATCATCGACCAGGTCCTTCAGCTTCTTCAATGCCTCTACAAAGGGATCCACCTCCACCAGCTGGGAACCCAGATGACAGTCTATTCCAATAACTTTCAGGTTCGGCAATTCGGAGGCAAGGCGATAGGCCATCGGCGCCCGGAGAATATCGATGCCGAATTTATTCTGTTTCAGCCCCGTGGTAATATAGGGATGGGTTCTGGCATCGATATCGGGATTGACACGGATGGAGACGGGCGCTGTCTTATTCACCCTGCCTGCCACTTCATTGATCGTATGGAGTTCCATGGAGGATTCGACATTAAACATGAGGATGCCCGCTTTCAGGGCGCACTCAATCTCATCCTCCTTCTTCCCGACTCCGGAAAATACGATCTTCTGCGGGTCCGCCCCGCCTTTGAGAGCCCTGTATAACTCTCCCCCGGAGACAACATCGACCCCTCCGCCGAGGTTAATAAAAAGCCGGATCAACGCCAGATTCGAATTGGCTTTCATGGAATAGCAGACAAGATGGGGAATCCCTTCAAAGGCTTCATTAAAGACATTGAAATGCCTCACCAGGGTCCTGTAACTGTAAAGATAGAAAGGCGTCCCCACCTGCTCGGCAATGCGGCTAATGGGAACCCTTTCACAATGAAGTTCGTGATTCTTATACTCAAAATAGTGCATCTAAAATTCCAACTTCAATTGTCATTTATCAATGGTCAATGATCATTGTTTATTGATTATTGATAATTAGTATTGGTATTTGCCCCTTACCTCTTCGGAAGGGAGGCTTTCGTTCTGACGAACGGAGTTATCCACGGCTGTCACTGTATATTCATAATCCTGCCCGATTTGAACTTCCATATCAAGGTAGGTCTCTTTTGTCAGAGGAGCAGGGTTTAGTCTCTTAAACTCTTTCTCTCCAGGTTGTCTCCGGTAGACATAATAGCCTAAAAGATCAGGCTCCCTGTTCTTTCTCCAGTTGAGCTCCATCCCATTCTTAAGAGGAACCGCCACCAGACCAAGGGGAGAACCTGGCGGGGTAAGGTCGGTGGGTGTGATCGGAAAGCTCAAAGAACCCTTTCCCTCCATATCGGTCCTTACAACCCGCTTCACCGCCCTGACCGAATAGATGTATCTTTTCTCATTCTCCACACCCAGATCAGTATATTGGGTCACTGTCAGAGGCTCCCTGTTGAGCGGCTGGAAAGTAAACTCTTCCCCCTCTCCCTTCCGGTAGATATTATAACCTGTCGCACCCAATACGGGTTCCCAGTGGATATCCACCCTCTTATCACCCCGCTCTGCCTTTACTGCTCTTGTCATGTGGGGCGGGTAATCCCAGTAAACCGTAACAGGATTTGAAGGAGCGCCAGGATAACCTCTCCGGTTTAACGTCACTACTTGATAAACATAGACTTTTCTTGCTTCCAGGTTTTCGATGAGCAGGGACATCCTCTTTCCCCTGTCCTCTCCTTTGCTGTCAAGCTTTGCTTCAAAGATCACCTTCGCCTTCTCCCCGCAACCCCTGCATTCATCCCCGATCAGGTTCCCTTCAGAGCGGAGAATCTTAAACTCTGCCAGATCCGTCAAAACAGATTTATCGGTATTTTCTTTTGGAAAGGTCCATTCCAGAAGAATCCGCTCTTCTCTGGACTTTGCTTCCAGATCAACAATCCGTTTCGGAACGACCAATGACCACGGCACCGGAGACGCCTTCTGACCGCAGGCGCATATAACTATTAGAAGGGCCATCAAGAGTATAACAGTCTTTGCCATAATATCAGTTGTATTCATTTAAAAAGAGTCGGCGCAGGTTGAGGTTAAGGATAAGGTTAAGGTTTTTTAAAGACTTTCTCAACCTAAACCTCAACCTTGACCTAATATTTTATTTACGTTCTCCAAAAATTGCTGTTCCCACCCTCACATAGGTCGCCCCTTCTTCAATGGCAACCTCAAAGTCGTTTGACATTCCCATGGAGAGCTCTTTTACGGGCACGCCTTCCTTGATCATTTTTTCCTTCAGTTCCCGCAACTGAATGAAGTAGGACCTGCTCATCTCCGGTGAATCGAAATAGGGCGGCATGGTCATCAATCCCGCCAGGGAGAGATGCCTGAGATTGAGAACCTTCCGGGCGATATCGAATGTCCTGGCCTCTTCGGATCCAAATTTAGTCGTCTCTCCGGAAAGATTGACTTCAATCATAACATTCATCGTCCGGCCCTCTTTTTCAGCCCTCCGGTCCAATTCTTCCGCCAATGGGATGCTGTCCAGAGAATGGATCATATCAAAGAGGCGAACCGCATATTTTGCCTTATTCGATTGAAGGTGTCCGATAAAATGCCAGGCAACAGGATGGCCAATCTCTTCAATCTTCTTCTGCGCCTCCTGAACATAATTTTCTCCCAGGATTAAAACCCCTGCTTCGACAGCCTCCCGAACCCTTGCGATTTCCACTGTTTTGGAGACAGCAACAAGTTTAATCTCTTCGGGATTTCTACCAGCTTTTCTCGCCGCCTTCTCTATCCTCTCCATCACCCTTAAAATATTTTCTTCAATCTGAGTCATTTCCTGCCATCTGCTATCTGCCACCTGCTATCTGCCATTGTGATGGCTCCCAATCGAACCAGCATCTGCAATAATTCGCATAACGGAAGACCGACCACATTGGTGTAGGACCCATTGATGGATTCAATCATAAATGATCCGATCCCCTGAATGCCATACCCCCCTGCCTTATCGAAAGGCTCGCCTGTTCCGATATACCAATCCATCTCGACCGGACTGAGGGGTTTCACCCTCACTGCCGTCTCAACTGCTTCACGCTCACCCTTTCCTTTATCAGAATGCCGGACGGAGATGCCGGTCAAAACCCGGTGCTCTTTTCCGCTGATCAACTGGAGCATCTGCCTCGCCTCTTCTTTGTTCCTCGGTTTTCCCAAAATTTGGCCATCGACGTAGACAATGGTATCTGCCCCAATCACCCAGCAATCAATATATCGATTGCTGACATCCATGGCCTTTGCCTCAGCCAATCGAATGACATGTTTCCGTGGAGATTCGGCCGCGGGGAAATCCTCTTCGACTTGACTGTGAATCACATTGAAATCGAGGCCCAATTGTTTTAACAAATCGTATCTGCGGGGAGACCTCGAGGCAAGAATCAACCGGCCATTCATTTCTAAAACCTAAATGAAATCAGGAGGTTTGTCAAGAAAAGGACCTCCCCGGTGTTGACTACCCTCTTTAAATCTGGTAGTTATTGAATAGGAAGACAGAGAATGAAGGGAAAGATTAAGGAGAGAGAAGCTCTCGTCAGGACCATTAAAGATCTCAAGGCAGGAGGAAAGAAGGTCGTTTTTACCAATGGCTGTTTTGACCTCCTCCATGTAGGTCATATCCGCTATCTGGAGAAAGCTAAATCCTTGGGAGATGTTCTGATCGTAGGGGTAAACAGTGACCGGTCCGTCCGTAATTTGAAAGGCCCTCAGCGGCCCATCCTCCCCGAAGAGGAAAGGACAGAGATTCTCTCCGGCCTCTGGTGTGTCGATTATATCATCCTGTTCGATGAATCCACACCTCTCGAACTGATCGCCACTCTCCGACCCCATGTCCTGGTGAAGGGCGGTGACTGGTCAAAGGAGACAACGGTTGGCAGGGAGGCGGTTGAGGAATCAGGAGGAGAGGTCGTCATCCTTCCCTTTGTCGAAGGGTCTTCGAGTACAAACATTATTGAAACCATCTTAAGGCGATATGAAAAGAGAACGTGAAAGAGATTTTCTGTCACTTCCGGATAGGCTTCCCCTTCTACCTGTAAAGGATATCGTCATCTTCCCTTATATGATTCTTCCCCTCTTTGTCAGCCGGGAAAAATCGATTAAATCCCTCGAGGAGGCCCTTGCCAAAGACCGGCTCATCTTCCTCGTTTCCCAGAAAAACCTTTCCGAAGAGGAGCCTGCTGTTAAAGATCTCTACCGGGTGGGAACGGTTGCGCTCGTGATAAAGATGCTCAAACTCCCGGATGGAAAAATCAAGATCCTCATTCAGGGACTCTCCAAAGCCACCATTAAAGAAACGCTCCAGGTGTCGCCCTACCTGCTTGTAAGAGTTGAGAACATTAAGGATCCCTTCCTTACGGAGATCACCCTCGAGATAGAAGCCCTGATGAGAAGCGTCAGGGAGCAGCTGGAGAGAATCGCCTCTTACGGGAAATTCATATCTCCGGATCTGATGTTCGTCCTCGAAGGTGTAGATGATCCCGGAAGGCTGGCAGACCTGGTCGCCTCCAATCTGGAGCTTCCTGTCGAGAAGGCTCAGGAAATCCTGGAGATCCTCGATCCCATCGAGAGGCTCAGAACGGTCAGCGACCTCCTCGGTAAAGAGGTCCAGGTCCTCTCCATGCAGGCAAAGATTCAATCCCAGGCAAGGGAGGAGATGACGAAAACACAGAGAGAATACTATCTCCGGGAACAGATGAGGGCGATCCGCAGCGAACTGGGCGAGGCGGATGAACGCACCAAGGAGTTCAAAGAACTCAAACAGAAGGTCAAAAAGGCCAAAATGCCCGAGGACGTGGAGAAGGAGACCCGTAAGGAAATGCGGCGGCTTGAGCAGATGCACCCTGATTCTGCCGAAGCCTCTATTGTCCGAACCTATCTCGACTGGTTGATCGAGATGCCCTGGTCCAAGTCAACCCCCAATAACCTCGACATCAAAGAGGCGAAGAAGGTTTTGGATGAGGACCATTACAACCTCGAAAAGGTGAAGGAACGGATTCTGGAATACCTGAGTGTCCACAAACTGAAGAAGAAGATCAAAGGCCCGATCCTCTGTTTCATCGGCCCTCCCGGAGTGGGGAAGACTTCTCTCGGGAAATCGATCGCCCGAGCCCTGGGAAGAAAATTCGTCAGGATCTCTCTGGGGGGGATAAGGGACGAAGCCGAGATCCGGGGGCATCGCCGCACCTATGTGGGCGCCATGCCCGGACGGGTCATCCAGTCAATCAAGCAGGCCGGAAGCAATAACCCTATCTTCATGATGGACGAAGTCGATAAGATCGGTGTGGACTTCCGGGGGGACCCGGCCTCTGCCCTCCTGGAGGTGCTCGATCCCGAGCAGAACAATGCCTTCAGCGATCACTATCTCAATCTTCCTTTCGACCTCTCCCAGGTCATGTTCATCACCACGGGGAATGTGACCGATCCCATTCCCTCTGCCCTTAAAGACAGGATGGAAATCATCGATATTCCCGGATATACGGATCTGGAGAAATTGAAGATCGCCCGGATCTTTCTTCTTCCGAGACAGATGGAGGAGAACGGGATCGGACTAAAACTTTTAGAGATCTCCGACCAGGCCATTCTCCAGATCATCTCCCAGCATACCCAGGAGGCAGGGCTCCGGAACCTCGAACGAGAGCTGGCTTCGATCTGCAGAAAGGTGGCCAGAAAAGTGGCGGAGGGGAAGAAGGAGAAGACGAAAATCACCTCGAGGAATCTCAATCAACTCCTGGGGCCGCCTCAATTCCTGCCCGATGAGGAGCAGGAGCGCAACGAGATTGGTGTGGCAACCGGTCTAGCCTGGACAGAGGCCGGAGGCGAGGTCCTCCATGTGGAGGCGTCAACCACTCCTGGCAAAGGCTCTCTTATCCTCACCGGTCATTTAGGGGAGGTGATGAAGGAGTCAGCGCAGGCCGCCCTCACTTACGCGCGCTCCAGAGGAAAAGCCTATCGAATCAAGGCAAACGATCTGAATGAAAAAGAGATTCATATCCATGTTCCTGCAGGCGCCATTCCCAAGGATGGGCCTTCTGCCGGCATTACGATGGCCGTCTCCCTTATTTCCGCCCTTTCGGGGATTCCTGTCAAAAAGGAGGTGGCCATGACCGGTGAAATCACACTGCGGGGGAGAGTGCTTCCGGTGGGAGGCCTCAAAGAGAAGGCGCTGGCAGCCCTCCGGGCCAACATTAAAAGAGTGGTCATTCCTTACCGGAACAAGAAGGACCTCGTCGAACTGCCGTCTTACATCCGTAAAAAAATGGACTTCATCCCGGTTAAACATATGGACGAAGTCTTAAGGGTCGCACTGGCTAAAAAAAATTAAGAGTTCGGTAGGGAACGGTTTCAAACCGTTCCGTACAAGAGTTCGGAGTTGAAAATAACTGAAAAAAGACTTCAGGACATTGGTGAATTCGGGCTCATTGCAAAAATCAGAAACTGGATGGATGTCTCCCGTTCCGATCTGATCCGCGGCATTGGTGATGATGCGGCTGTGGTCGAAAGTGGCAAAAAGGCCCTCCTCATCACAACCGATATCCTCATCGAGGATATCCACTTCGAGCGGTCCTGGACCGATCCCTTCCGTCTGGGGAAAAAAGCCCTTGCTGTTAATCTCAGTGACATAGCGGCGATGGGCGGAATTCCAAAATATTTCCTCATCTCCATCGGCCTTCCCAAACATCTCTCTTTCTCATTTATCTCTCTCTTTTATCGCGGCTTAAAAGATGCGGCGAGACGGTTTGGGGTCGATTTGATCGGCGGGGACACCTCCCTTTCCCGGAAAATCATCATCAACATCTGTCTGATCGGCGAAGGGAAAAAGGGGAACCTCCTCTTCAGGAACGGAGCAAAGATCGGAGATGATCTCTACGTCTCCGGAACACTGGGAGATGCGGCCTTAGGATTAAAGGTTCTCCAGGACAAAAGACTCAGGAAAAAACCAAAGGGATTGGTCGAGAGACACCTCTCTCCCGTTCCCAGGATCGAACTGGGTCAGGCCCTTGCCGGGAAACGGTTTGCCTCTGCCATGATTGATGTGAGCGACGGTCTCTTAAGTGACACCCTCCACATCATAGAAGAAAGCAAGGTCGGAGCACGGATCTGGGAAGACCGTATCCCCCTTTCAGGCCCTTATCGGAGATGGGTTAGTACCTATTCAAAGGACCCTTACCGGATCGCCCTGAGCGGGGGGGAAGACTATGAACTTCTCTTCACCGCTTCGCCTAAAAGAAAGGCAGGGATTCTATCCCTTGCCCGCTCATTAGCTATCCCGATTACCCATGTGGGCGAGATCATCCCAGAAAAAGAGAGGCTCCATCTCATCAGGAAAGATGGCAAGGAAATTTCTCCGCGCCGGTTTGGTTTTGATCACTTTAAATAGTATCTCCATCCTTTTCTAACCATTCCGATTGATCTCCAATAACATAACAGATTGATATAATAAATGTTTTTTAATTTTCCGAAACATCCTTCCCGTCTTGACAAACCCTCCCCCCGTTATTATCTTAAGAAAGTAAATCGGGGGAATTGTTTTTTTGAGTAGCAATATTAAGAGTCTCTTAACTGAAAAGGCATCATTGTAAAATTTCCCCCCTGCCTTCGCCGGAGCGCCTGCCCTCCGCAAGGCTTCTGGAGGCGGGGCTTCGCGCAGGCAGGTCACCCCTCATTGCCAAATCCCGCGAAACGCGGGACTCCCTTTGGTCTCCGACCCAGAGCGGTCTCTGACCCGGAGGGCAAAGGGAGGTTGGGAGGGATTTTACAGGACGGTTTCAAACAACTAAATTGATACATCATTTTTAAATAGCATTGAAGGGTTTGAAAAAGGGCGATGTTTCCTCTAACGGTCAGGATGAAAGAGGTTCTCAGGAATGTCATTGAAGACTATATTCTTGCCGCTGAGCCGGTGAGTTCGAGGGCCATTTCGAGAAAGTCGGACCTCCATCTCAGCCCTGCAACCATTCGGGGGATTATGTCCGATCTGGAAGAGATGGGGCTTCTTTTACAGCCTCATACCTCAGCGGGCAGAATTCCAACGGAGAAGGGGTTTCGGTTCTATGTCGATTATATCCTCGATATCCACGAGTTGAGCGGTGAGGAGAAGAATGAGATCCGTTCGAGATATCCTATTCATCAACCCGAGGGAAAAGACCTCTTCCGGGAGGCCTGCCGGGTTCTTTCAGCCTCTTCTCACTGCCTTGGCATAGTCCGGGCGCCCCGGTTGAGCCTGCTCGTTCTTCAACATATCGAATTTGTGAAACTGAGAAAATATTTGACGCTGGCCATCCTCGTGAGTACCACGGGGATTGTTCAGAATCGGATCATCGAGATGGAGGAAGATCTTTCCCAATCCGAGCTCGATCATCTGTCCGAGGATCTGAACGGGCTCCTGACGGGTCTCACCCTCCACCAGGTGAGGGAGAAACTTCTCGAACAGATGAGGATGGAGAAGCATGCCTATGATCGTCTGTTTCAGCAGGCGATCAAACTGGGAGAACAGGCTCTCTCCTCCTTTGATGAGACCGATATCTTCATCGAGGGGAGAACCAATATTCTCTGTGAGCCTGAGTTCGGGAATATTTCGATTATGACCGACCTCTTCCGGGCCTTTGAGGAGAAGGCCACCATGGTCAAACTTCTCGATAAGTGCATAGCGCCGAGAGGGGTGCAGATCTCGATCGGATCGGAGAGCCAGGTGCAGGAGATGGAGACATGCAGCCTCGTGACTTCGACGTACGGTTGCGAGGGAAGGATCTGGGGCGCCTTAGGTGTCATCGGACCCCGGAGGATGAACTACTCCAGGATTATCCCCCTGGTGGACTACTCGGCAACGCTTCTGAGCGAGATTCTGGAAACCTATTATCATTAAATCGGAGCGCTTAACATGAGTGATTCAGGAAATAAGGAGAGGCCCGTCCCCTCGGAAATAGTTGGGGATAAGTTATCAGAGGATCACCCTGAGACAAAATCCCATAAAAATAAGAAAAAGAAAGACGATAAAGACCACGAGGTCGAAGAACTGAAAAAGAGGCTGGAGGAGAAGGAAAAGGAGGCGAAGGAGAACTTTGATCGGCTCTTGAGAACTGCCGCTGACCTTGAGAATTATAAAAAGAGGGCAGCCCGGGAAAAAGAAGACTGGACTAAATTTTCGAATGAGGACCTGATCAAATCAATCCTGCCTTTTATCGACAATCTGGAAAGGGCGGTAAACCATGCCGACAAGGTGATGGATGCAGGCGTCCTGATCGAGGGAATTCGACTGACCCTGCAGCAGATCTTCCAGACTCTGAATCGGTTTGGCCTCACTCCGTTTGAATCGGTGGGGAAGCCTTTTGATCCGGCTCGCCATGAGGCGATGCTGGTTGTGGAAACGGATCAGCATGAACCCAATCAGGTGGTTGACGAATTTCAAAGGGGATATCTCCTGAACGAGCGGCTCTTAAGGCCTGCAACCGTTTCCGTATCGAAGTCTCCATCGAAGGAGGTTCAGGTCACCGAATAACTTTTCACTATTTGAAGAAGGGAGAAAAACCATGGCTAAGACAATAGGAATCGATTTAGGAACAACCAACTCGGTCGTCGCCATCATGGAAGGAGGGGACCCGGTCGTCATCGCCAACCCCGAAGGAGGCCGGACGACGCCCTCCGTTGTTGCCTTCACCGATAAAGGCGAAAGGGTGGTCGGCCAGATTGCCAAGCGTCAGGCGATTACCAATTCCGAGAACACCATCTTCTCCATCAAGCGGCTGATGGGGAGGAAGTATAGCGACCCTGCAGTACAAAAGGATGTCAAAATCCTTCCTTATAAGATCGTTGAAAACAAGAACAGCGACGCCTGGGTGAGGGCGAGGGATAAGGATTACAGCCCGCCAGAGATCTCCGCTTTCATCCTTCAGAAGATGAAGGAAACGGCAGAAGCCTATCTCGGCGAGAAAGTGACCGATGCGGTGATCACGGTCCCGGCCTATTTTAACGACAGCCAGCGTCAGGCGACAAAGGATGCCGGAAGAATCGCCGGTCTCAATGTCATCCGGATCATCAATGAGCCTACCGCCGCGTCTCTGGCTTACGGTCTTGACAAGAAAAAGGATGAGAAGGTCGCTGTTTTCGACCTGGGCGGAGGGACCTTCGATATCTCCATCCTTGAGCTGGGGGAAGGTGTCTTTGAAGTCAAATCGACGAACGGAAACACCCATCTCGGGGGAGACGACTTTGACCAGCGCCTCATCGACTACCTGGCCGATGAATTCAGGAAGGACCAGGGGATCGACCTCCGGAAGGACCGGATGGCCCTTCAGAGATTGAAAGAGGCTGCGGAAAAGGCGAAGATCGAACTCTCCAATATGATGGAGACGGATATCAATCTGCCCTTCGTCACGGCGGACGCCTCAGGGCCAAAACACCTGAACATGAAATTGACCCGGGCTAAACTGGAAAAACTTACTGAAGATCTCATCGACAGTGTCGAAGGTCCCTGCCGGCAGGCCATTGCCGATTCCGGGCTTTCACAGAGGGAGATCGATGAAGTGATCCTTGTGGGAGGGATGACCCGTATGCCGAGGGTCCAGGAGAAGGTGAGGCAGATCTTCGGAAAAGAGCCCAATAAGAGCGTCAACCCGGATGAGGCGGTGGCTATCGGCGCCGCTATTCAGGCTGGAGTCCTCAAGGGTGAGGTGAAGGACGTGCTTCTGCTCGATGTCACTCCGCTTTCCCTGGGGATCGAAACGCTCGGTGGCGTCGCCACCAAACTGATTGAGCGAAACTCCACCATTCCGACGAAAAAGAGCCAGATCTTCTCAACCGCAAGCGATAATCAACCCGCGGTGACCATCCATGTGCTCCAGGGTGAAAGGGAGATGGCCGCCGATAATAAGACCCTCGGCCAGTTTGAACTCGTAGGCATTCCTTCTGCTCCGAGGGGCATTCCCCAGATCGAGGTGACCTTCGACATCGATGCCAATGGGATTGTCCATGTCTCGGCAAAAGACCTGGGAACCGGGAAAGAACAGTCGATCAAGATCACGGCATCGAGCGGTCTCAACGAGGAAGAGATTAAAAAGATGGTCCGGGATGCCGAAGCCCATGCGGCAGACGACAAGAAGAGAAGGGAACTCGCAGAGGCTCGAAACCACCTCGATACCCTTATTTACACAACAGAGAAATCCATGAGGGAACATGGTGATAAGATCGATTCTGCCGACAAACAGAATATCGAGGATGCCATCACAAAGTCGAAAAAGGCGATGGAGTCGAACGATCTCAGCGCCATTAAATCCGCCCAGGAAGAGCTGACCCGTTCCTCCCATAAACTGGCAGAGGCGATGTATGCCAAGGCCTCTCAAAAAGGAGCGGCAGGCGCAGGCCCCGGGCCGGAAGCTCATGAAGGTCCACGGCCCAAAGCCCAGGAAGATGTGGTCGATGCTGATTATGAGGACGTGAAGGATAAAAAGTAATAGAGGGTGACAATTTTCTAAAAGGCGAGGCATTCCACCTCGCCTTTTTTATTTGAATGATTGCCAGCATCCAGGAAACGACGAATCCACCAGAATTGATTTTAATAACCATAGGTGTTAGATTCTAACCCATCAAAACAAGAACTTTTAAATTTGAAATCTGAAATTTAAAATCTGAAATCAAGGAAAATGTTTGGTTTTTTCGATAAATTAAAAAAGGGGCTTTCCAAAACCCACCAGGGGTTTGTTGAAAAGATCGACCGGCTTTTTCTTGGCAAAAAGACGATTGACCAGGATCTCCTTGATGAACTGGAAGCCCTTCTCTACGAAGCTGATCTGGGAGTCAGGACTTCTGCCCGGTTGATCGAGGGGGTCCATCAGGGGCTCAAACGAGGAGAACTTAATGACCCTGAAAAGGTGAAAGACTTTATCAAACAGGAGATTCTCCGGACCCTTAAATCGGGCGAGACCCCCTTGGCCATAGACTTTTCAAAATCGAAGCCCTTCGTTTTTTTGGTGGTTGGAGTCAACGGTGCCGGAAAAACCACCACCATCGGAAAAATTTCCCACCAGTATTCTGCCCGGGGGAAAAAAGTCCTGATTGGGGCAGCCGACACCTTCAGGGCGGCGGCGGTCGAGCAATTGGAGATCTGGGCAAACCGGGTTGGAGCAGACTTCATCAAACAGTCCAAGGGGTCGGATCCCTCGGCCGTTGCTTTCGATTCAATCCATGCGGCAAGAGCCAGGAATGCGGATCTGGTCTTCATCGATACGGCCGGAAGGCTCCATACCAAAGTCAATCTGATGGAAGAGTTGAAGAAGGTGAAGCGGATTGTCGGGAGGGAATGCCCGGGCGCACCCCATGAAATCCTTCTCGTCCTCGATGCTACCACGGGTCAGAATGCCATCTCTCAGGCTAAGCTCTTCAATGAAGCGATCGGTGTGACCGGAATTGCACTGACGAAACTGGATGGAACGGCCAAAGGTGGGATCATTGTAGGAATTACGGAGGAAATGAAAATTCCGATCCGGTATATCGGGGTTGGCGAAGCCATCGATGATCTCAAAGAGTTTAACGCCTCCGATTTCGTCCAGGCCTTGTTTTGAAGAATTTTCCCATTGCTTCCCAATTAAGCTTTCTTTAACTAACCCGACAAAAGCATTCAAACTTTTCCTTAAATATGGTAATATTGTATTGAGGTCAAATTTGATGACCCCATTAAAGTTCAAATATCCAAAATCCCTTAAAGACATTCCTCTGTGGCGGCAACGTCAGCTTGAAGAGGACCTTCTCTGGTTCTTGAGATTTTCGCCTGTCGAGAGGCTGGAGTGTATAGATCGAGAGTGGGAAGAGATTCAAGAATTTATTAAAAAATTTGGCTCTAAAAAGCATGAAACTGGAAAAAGAAATTAAATTTCTCGACCTGGTCCGGGTGCTCAATCGCCATAAAATCCGCTACCTGGTCATCGGTCGGAGAGCGGTGATTCTCTATGGGGGGCCTGTCCTGACAGCAGACCATGATATTTGGCTCCATCCGGAAGATAAGAAGAAGGTTCTATTACTTCTTTCGGAGAAACTCGACTTTGAACTTTCCCATCCTCCTGACACAAAGAGACCCATCGTCACAGGATTCTCCGGGATGAAGAAGTATGACCTCTTTTTCCAGCGAAGCGTTAAAAATATTGAGAATGAGACGATTGAATTTGAAGATTGCTATAGCAACTCGGTTCTCAAGAAGGATGTAAGAGAAAAAGTCAGTTTTCGAATCCCTTCGATTGATGATCTGATCCGGCTGAAAAAGATAAGGAAGGCAAATGTTAAAGATCAACAGGATATTGAATACCTTCTTGAAGCAAAACTCCTCTCCAGAAAATCAAAAAACAGCTAATAATGTGATTAGGTTATATAGTGTAGTGCGTCATAAATCCCTTTACTATGAGTTAAAAAATTTGACATGATTAAGTAAATTGACTATAATGATGTCAAATTTCATTGAAAAATGACGGTATAGATATCAAAGCATGCTTCAAAGAATACTAAAAGCCCCTCAACAGAGCTTCTTCCTAATGGGACCTCGGGGGTCCGGGAAGAGTACCTGGCTTCGAGCCACTTTTCCCGACGCTTATGTGTTCGACCTGCTTTCCGAGGAGACTTACCAGAGGCTGCTGGCAATGCCTAATTTTTTCGCAGACGAACTGCGTGCAGTTTCATCCGAAAAATGGGTGATCGTTGACGAGGTGCAGAGACTCCCCGGCCTCTTGAACGAGGTGCATCGTTTCTCCGAAGAAAAACGCCTCCGGTTTGTCCTTTGCGGATCGAGTGCTCGTAAGCTGAAGCGAGCGGGCGTCAACCTGCTTGCAGGGCGTGCCTTGCACCGATCCATGCATCCCTTTGTGCCCGAGGAACTTGGCATACAGTTCAGTTTAGAAGAGGCCCTCCGTTGTGGGTTGCTGCCAATCATCTGGGACTCAACTGCAAAGGAAGACACCCTTGCGGCTTACGCACAACTCTATCTTAAAGAGGAGATTCAGGCAGAGGCACTTGTTCGAAACCTGCCTGGATTTGCTCGCTTTCTTCCGTTGGCGGCCCTTTTCCACGGCCAAACTGTCAATGTGGTCAATATCGCCCGGGAAGCTGGCTTGGCAAGAACGACGGTCGCAGGATACCTGGACATTTTGGTTGAAACACTCCTTTGTTTCCGTCTTCCAGCGTATGAAGCCAAACTCCGTGTGCGGGAACGGAAACTGCCCAAATGGTACTGGTGCGATCCAGGAATTGTGCGGGCCATGAAGCGCTCGACCGGCAGTATCGCTCCGGAGGAACGGGGCGTTCTGTTTGAGGGATTGGTGGCTCAGTTGCTCCGGGCCTATAAGGACTATCGTAGCATCTGTGACGAAATCTATTATTGGGCGCCATCAGGCCGGTCCGAAACCGAGGTCGATTTCCTGCTCGTTCGCGGAGATGATCTGATAGCGGTTGAGGCGAAATCTGGTCAGACTTTCACGGACACTTGGTGCAAGGGCTTACGTGCCGTGGCACAGCTAAAAGGATTGTGCCGCCGGATCATCGTCTATCCCCGTGGACCGGTTCTGCGAACGGAGGACGGCATCGATGTCTTTCCTTTTCAACACTTCTCTGATCAATTGGCTGGCAACAATCTATAGCAGAGGGGGAATGCAGCGCCTTCTATCTTACGCACCTGCCTGAGAGGAGATTTTTGATCCACTCCTCACCCTACAGTTTTATCAATTTAGATAGCAGGGGGAGTCCTACTCCAATCAAAATGTCTCAGTAAAATTCAAACGATCTCTCTTACCCATCCCTGGATGGTTTTTTTAACAGTCTTCCAGTCCACATCCCAATACGTTTTCGGCATCCGCTCTTTTTCCGCCTCATCAAAAAAAGAAAGACCATAGAGAAGGTGGGCGGTGTCCCGGACGGAATATTTTTTCTGGTAAAGCTCGTTCAGGACCTTTGAGTGAAACTTTTTGAAATATTTCTCTTCTCCCAAATGTTTCGCCTTTCCATTGAAAGCCAGGCATTGACCTGCCGGTGGGGGATTCCAAGAACAAGCTCCCAGAAACGGAGTTGACGTGGATTTAATCCATCCCCCTGGTGTTGCTGAATCCACACCTTTAAGGACTCGTCTCCTATATGTGAACGCAGCAAGTTGATTGCATTCCAATCTCCTGATGTAAGGATACGTTTGATGACAATGTCTCGATCCTCTTCCCAGGTTAAGCCATTAAAATCATAGTCCCAGAAAAAGGGGCGTAATCGATTGGGAAGAGAATGTTTCGTCATAACCAACCCTCTTTCTTTCCCTCTTAACCCCGCCTCGCCTCCCCTTAAAATAAGGGGAGGTAGGGAGGGGTTATGGTAAAACCAGCTTTTCGAGGGCTTTGACGCGTGACTCCAGTGTGGTGAATCTCTTCTCCAGATCGGCATAGGAAAACTTTATCATCGAACCCAACTCCTCTTTGACTTCATTAAACCCCGCTTTGATCTTCTCGTTTAATGCTGTGATCTCTTCCATTGTCTTTTTGATCTGGCCGCTGAGGTTTTCCACTCCTTCTCCCAGTTTATCCAAACCCCCCTTCCGCTCCTCTCTTGATTGAAGAAGAGTTACCCTTCCCTCTTCCTTGATCGACTGGAGGCCTGAGGCCATCTCCTGTCTCGATCGAAGAATGGCGCCATTCGTTTCTCCCCTGATGGCCTGAAGATTCGAACCTAACTCCTCTCTGGCCCGGTCGATGGATGAGCTTGTCTCCTCTTTCATCCTCTGAAGGGATGACTCTATGGATTGAATCGACTGGAGGAGTGTGGATTGAACCTTCCCGTCGAGTTTTTTCATCTCTTCTTTGATATCCTCACGGAAGGGATCGATCTCCACTTTCCCTTCCTTCTTCAACCCTTTCATTTCTGTTTTTATTCCTTCGATCCATCCGAGGACAAGATCCTTATTCTCCTCCCTTAATTTACGGAAGTTGGTTCCGGTTTCCTGCCTTAGTCTTTCCACATCATCCCTTTTTGCAAAAACAAATAATTTCTGCTCCAATAATTCCATCAATTCTTTATCCATCTCGGTTTCCCACCTCCCTCATCAATTTAAATTCTTCAATATCATAGAGAACTTAGAATATCAATCTATTTTTTTGCCAATGTCTATCAAAATAGATTGTCATTTGCATTTTTTCCTTGACAAATAATTTAATTGTGTTATGTTTCACAAGACTTTGCTGCCATCTAACTATTTCATTTCCATTAAATTTTCAAGCGGGTTGTGGGGGGGGGTGAATAAGATTCCCGTTTCAAAAATTTTAAGAAAGGAAGGTGAATAATTGGCTATGAAGATTACGCGAAGAAGTTTTTTAAAGATTTCTGGCGCCACGGCCGCAGGGACCGTGATGGGCGGCCTGGGATTCGATCTTTCGCCGGTAGAATCCTATGCCCAGGAACTCCGGATTAAAGGGGCAAAGGAAACCACCACGGTCTGCTGTTACTGTTCGGTCGGCTGTGGAATCATTGTCCATACCGATGCCAAAGGAAAAGTGATTAACACCGAGGGCGATCCTGATCATCCGGCCAGTGAAGGCGGCCTCTGTGCAAAAGGAATGGCGCTCTATCAACTTGTAACCAACAAAGATAGGTTAACAAAGGTCCTGTACAGGGCTCCCAATAGCGCAAAATGGGAAGCCAAATCCTGGGATTGGACCCTTACGGAAATTGCAAAGAGGATTAAGAAAAGCCGTGATGCCAGTTTCGTTCAGAAAAATGATAAAGACCAGGTCGTCAACCGGACCAATGGTATCGCCGGCGTCGGCTGCGCCCATGTCAATAACGAGGAAGGCTGGCTCTACCAGAAATTCCTCCGGGCTTTGGGGTTAGTCTATATAGAATTTGAAGCCCGCCTCTGACACAGCTCCACTGTAGCGGCTCTGGGAGAGTCGTTCGGACGCGGAGCAATGACCAATAGCTGGACGGATATTGGGGTGAGCGATTGTATCCTCATTATGGGAAGCAATACGGCTGAAAACCATCCCGTTGCGATGAAATGGGTCTTAAGAGCACAGGAGAAAGGCGGAAAGATCATCAGCGTTGATCCGAGATTCACCCGTACCTCCGCCAAGGCAGATATCTATGTGCCGATGCGGTCAGGAGGGGATATCGCTTTCCTGGGTGGGATGATCAAATATCTGCTTGATAAAGACCTTATCTTCAAAGATTATGTCGTGAACTATACCAATGCTCCGTTTATCGTGAGCGAAAAATATGGGTTCAAAGATGGCCTCTTCTCCGGCTACAACCCCGAAAAACGAGCCTATGATAAAGCGACCTGGGTTTTTGAAAGAGATGAAAAGGGAATCCCGAAAAAGGATATGACCCTGCAACATCCAGGATGCGTTTACCAACTGCTGAAGAAACATTATGCTCGATATGACTTAGATACGGTTTCCAGCATCACCGGTACACCCAGGGCTGATCTGATGAAAGTCTATGAGACCTTTGGCGCTACTGGAAAACCGGATAGAGCAGGAACAATGCTTTACGCCATGGGATGGACCCAGCATACCACAGGAACCCAGATCATCCGTGCGGGCTCGATGATCCAGTTGCTCTTGGGAAATATCGGAATGGCCGGAGGCGGAGTGAATGCATTGAGAGGTGAGTCCAACGTACAGGGAATAACTGACCATGCCTTACTCTTCCACATTCTGCCCGGTTATCTGCCCAATGTAAATGCTGCGCTTGAAAATCTTGAAAAATATAACGCCACCACTCCAAAAACATCTGATTCGATGAGCGTCAACTGGTGGGGTAACAGACCCAAATATATCGCCAGTCTCCTCAAATCCTTCTATGGCGAAAACGCCGCCAAGGAGAATGATTTGGGATTTGGATGGCTCCCGAAGTTGGATGTGGGTCAGAATGCCTCCTGGCTCTTCATGTTCGATGAGATGTTTAATGGTAAATTTTCAGGGTTCCTCTGCATGGGAATGAATCCGGCTTGCTCGAGCCCAAATTCCAATAAGACCCGACAGGCATTGGCCAAGCTGGATTGGATGGTTGATATTGACCTTTTTGAGAACGAGACCAGTAGTTTCTGGAAGGGTCCCGGAATGGATCCCAAAAAGGTCAAGACCGAAGTCTTCCTCCTTCCGGCAGCTTCTTCCGTTGAAAAGGAAGGAAGTGTCTCGGATAGTGCCAGAACAGGACAGTGGCGTAATAAAGCATCCGATCCTCCCGGTGATTCACAGGCAGATGGACAGATCGTCCACGACCTCTATATGAAAATAAAGGACCTCTACGCCAAAGAAGGAGGAGCCTTCCCCGATCCGATCCTGAAATTAAAATGGGATTATGCAAAGGATGGAAAGGTTGATTGGCACGCTGTGGCAAAAGAGATCAACGGCTGCTTCACCGAAGATATTGCCGAACATCCGGTAGATAAGAAGGCTTATAAGAAAGGAACACAGGTCCCCAATTTTGTCTTCCTTCTGGCTGACGGCCGTACCTCCTGCGGGAACTGGCTCTATTCTGGAAGCTACACTGAAGCAGGAAATATGATGGCCCGCCGGGATAAAACCCCTATCCCCACTGCCAACATTTTTCCCAGATGGGGCTGGGCATGGCCACTCAATCGTCGGATCATTTACAACCGCGCCTCAGTTGACCTCAATGGAAAACCATGGGATCCAAAACGGGCAGTCATCCAATGGGATGGCTCCAAGTGGGTAGGCGATGTGCCGGATAATGCAGTCCCACCTATGGGCCTTCCGAACGGCAGATATCCCTTTATCATGAAGCCTGATGGAGTGGCCTCATTCTTTGGACCGGGACTGGCGGATGGTCCCTTCCCGGAACATTATGAACCCCTGGAATGTCCTATTGAGAAGAATCCTCTCTCTTCGCAGAGGATCAATCCAGCCACGCCTATCTTCAAGGGCGAACTCGATAAGTTTACAACCTGCGATCCTAAATTTCCCTTTATTGCCACCACCTACCGTCTGACCGAGCACTGGCAGACAGGGCTCATGACCCGATATCAGCCATGGCTGGTGGAGGCAGAACCTCAGATGTTTGTTGAGTTAAGTATGGAATTGGCCAAACTGAGAGGGATCAAGAATGGAGATCGTGTCACCCTCAGTTCCCCACGAGGAAAGATGTGGGCCAAGGCCATGGTGACCAACCGTATTAAACCCTTTCATGTTGCTGGTCAGACGGTCCATCTTGTTGGAATGACATGGCACTACGGATGGATGGTCCCCAAGGATGGTGGGGATAGCGCCAACATCCTCACCCCGTCCATTGGAGACGCCAACACATTGATCCCGGAATATAAGGTCTTCCAGGTTAATGTGACCAAAGAAGAGAAGCCCAAAGTGGAAAAGAAGCCTGAGCCAAAAGCCGAAGCCAAGCCAGCGCCAAAAGCTGAAGCGAAGCCTGAACCAAAACCCGAGGTGAAACCAGCCCCAAAAGCTGAGACAAAAAAGTAAAGGAGGAGGTGATATAAATGGCGGAAGGAAAATCATTCTTTGTAGATACGACGAAATGCACAGCATGTAGAGGATGTCAGGTTGCCTGCAAGCAATGGAATCAGCGGGCAGCAGAAAAAACATACAGTCAGGGAAGTCACCAGAATCCTCCGGACCTTTCTTTTAACACCTGGAAATTGGTTCGATTCAGCGAAGTGCCCGGAGAGAAGGTGAATTACTACTTCTTCCCGGATCAATGCCGCCACTGTGTCTCTCCTCCCTGCAAGGAGGTTGCGGAAGGAAAGGCAAAAGGCGCTATCCTGCAGGACGAGAAGACCGGGGCAGTCATCTTCAATCCGAAGATGAAGATCAAACCGGAAGATTTCAAGGAGATTCGGGAGTCCTGTCCTTACAATATCCCGAGGATCTCCGGCGCGGGAATCATGGCAAAATGCACCATGTGTTCCGACCGGATCAAAGAAGGGATGCTTCCAGCCTGTGTGAAAGCCTGCCCGACCGGAACGATGAATTTCGGCGAACGTAAAGCCATTCTCGAAATGGCCAACAAAAGACTGGCAGAGGCAAAAGGTGTTTATAAAAATGCCATTCTGACAGATCCCAATGATATACGGGCGATCTACCTCCTTGTGGATGATCCGAAGAAGTATCATAAATTTGCAGTGGCAGAGAATACGATCGGAATCACAAGAAAGGTTGCTCTCAAACGCATTCTGAAACCTCTCAAAGAGTTCCAATGGCTCGGATAAAACCCTGAAAAAGGGGGGTGTTGTCAGGGCTTGTTTCGGCACGGAAGTTCCGAAACAAGCCCGTTTTTTTCACCTCCGATGACTCCCTCTCCCTTGACGGGAGAGGGTTGGGGTGAGGGTGAATATGGATGCCCCCCCTCCCCTGCCTTCGCCGAAGCGCCTGCCCTCCGCAAGGCTTCTGGAGGCGGGGCTACGCGCAGGCAGGCGTCAAGGGAGGGGAAGATCTTATGGAATGGGAGACCTCATTGGAAAATCTTAAAAAAAGAATTCAACAACTGAAAAAGAAGAGACCCGCTTATAAAGCCATTTTAGCTTTCTACCAGAAAGTCAAGGAAGAGCAGGAGAAGATCAAGCCTTCCCTGAAGATCGAACCCATCCCCCTGAAAAAGGAATGGAAGGATCTTCTGGCCAAAGAAGGTTTCCCCCTGCTCGAAAAGAAAGACTTTCCTCTCGATATCAATGTCTCCCTTACTCTATTTAACTCCCTCTGCCGGATCGGAAAAGAGGCAACTCCCCATATGGCGGAACAGGTGAAAAAGATCGAAGAACTTCTCAAAAATAAAAAAATAAGTCTAAAGAAGATATTTACCGGAGGCTTTGAGGAAGAAAGAATAGGCAAGGTCGCTGACGAATTCGGATTGGACGAAAAAGTATTACGCTTCCTCATTCAAGAGAGCATCAGGCCTTCCATTGAAGAAGGCTTGGAAAAGCTTCATAGTGAACTCGATCCTGAAACCTCGCTGAAGGGTTCCTGTCCGGTCTGCGGTTCCTTGCCTTATTTGAACCTCTTAAAAGGAGAGGGAGGAAAGAGGTTTCTCCTATGCTCTTTTTGCGGATATCAGTGGAGAGTCGATAGATTCTTCTGTGCCTTCTGTGGCAATAAAGAACAGGATTCCCTCGGCTATTTCCATGCAGAAGGAGAGGAAACCTATCGAATGGATACCTGCGAGAAGTGCCATCAATACATTAAAACGATCGATGCAAGAAATATTGAAATCATCGATCCAGCATTAGAAGACCTTGCCACCCTCCACCTCGACCTCCTGGCCTCCCGGAAAGGTTATATAAGACCCGTCCCCAACCCCTGGATCCCATGACTTCCTATTCCCTAACCTGTGACTTCCATTGACTTCCCTCTCTCCGTTTAGTAAATTTGAATCGATATTCATTCATCTTTGATTGGTAGGAGGCAGACATGATTTCAAGGAAACGTCTTTCCCCTTTCTTCAGGATCGTTTTTCTTTTATCCATCCTTCTATTCCTCGCCGCCTGTGAGCATTCCCCTGAGATCGGTCCAGGACCTTTGGCAGGATTTTCTGAAAAGGCGACCGCCCTGGTCACCACCACCGTCAGGGGTCAACTTAGAGACAATCCCCCAAAACAGACACTCCTTGCCGCACAACTTCCATCTTTCGAAAAAACGGCCACCATGAATCAACTAATGGATGAACTTAAAGGGATAGATCCCCTGAAGAATCTTGCCTACCTCATTGAAACGGATATCATGTTTGAACTTCAGAAACCGGAACATCACTACGAAAGAAGTCATTTCAACTCATCGGAAATCCAGCGCGAGGTGGTCCTTGCAATCATCACCGGGATGAAGAGGGCGCTTGCCCAGCTCAAAGGAGGGAAAGGTGGCGCATAAAAGGGCCCTGGTCTTAAGTGGCGGAGGGGCGAAAGGCGCCTTCACGGCAGGCGTGGTCAAATATCTGGCGGTTGAACGCGGACACCACTTCGATCTCGTCGTGGGAACCAGCACCGGCGCTCTGATCGCTCCCCTTGTGGCAACTCAGGACATTGCCAACCTGATCCACTTTTACGAGAACGTGGAAGACCGGGATATCCTTACCGACCGCCCCGATCTCCTGGCCTTTCTCTTCTCCGACGCCCTCAACGATACCAAACCCCTTGAGAGGCTGATCCATAAATTCTTTGGCGACAGAAGACGTTATGAGAGGCTCCTCCGGTCCTCCACAGAGATATTCGTCACTGTCGTCAATATGCAGACCGGAGAGATTGAATACGGAAACCAGCGCCAGGATCCAAAACCAACACTCCTCAAAAAGATCCTTGCCTCCGCATGCGTTCCTGTCATGATGCCTCCCGTCAAAATCGGAAAATATCAGTATGTCGATGGAGGGGTGAAGGAGATTGCGCCCTTCGGGAAGGCGATGGATGAAGGGGCAACCCACATTGTCTCCGTTATCCTCTCCCCTGATCCACGGCATCGGGAGCCGGTCCGAAAAGAATTCACCGGATCCATGGAGATATTGAAGCGGACCCTCGCACTCCTGACCGATGAGATAGTGGACAACGATCTGAAGACCGCAACGGTTTACAGCGAAGCCATTCGCTATCTCGATCAGATCAAGACTAATGCGAAAGAAAAACTCGACCTACCCGATTCACAAATACGGAAGCTTTTTACAGGATTCGAAAATCCATTCCAGGGGAAAAGGGTCGTTGGAATCACAACCATCAGACCTGATGAAGAATTGATGGAGTCCTCCCTGAACTTCGACCCTGACAAGATGCGGGAGATGGTTGACAAGGGATATCAAAAAGCAAAAGAAGTGGTCAGCCAGGAAATCACCCAGGGCACCGGCTTCTTCTAACCTGTGGGTCCGGAAACTGTTTCAATAACTCTCCATTAGCTACCTTTAACGTTCATACTGGTATCTCGAGCAAAATCTTATCGTAATTCACTAACGGAGTGTTCTTTTCCCTGCCAACTTTCTTCTTCTTAATCTCCAACATGCCCGCCTGCGCGAGGAACTGAACATCATTAAAGGTATTCTTAATATCCCGTTTCAGTTTTTTTGCCAACTCGTAGACGGAAGCGGGACGTTCCTTCCTGACGGTTCTGAGAACCCTCAACCGTTCCTCGGTCAGCACTTTTCTCATGGAGTCGATACTATCGAAAGAGACGCCCTCATGCTTTTTGATCTTCTCACCGCTCTCGATCTTTTTGACGACTTCTTTAATTTCTTTGAGAATCTCCTCATCGGATTTGATTGCAATTTTAATTTTTTTCACTTTCATCGTTTGCCTTCCCTCCATTTCATGACATCGCTCGCAAAGTCTTGCCAGAGCTTTTCGAGGCTTTGAAATTCATAAGGATACTCTTTGTCGCCGTAGTGCCTATGATCGCCCCTGCCCTCGGCGTTGTCATAGCCGATCACTCGCTGATCATTGACGATGTACACGAAAGAATATTTGAATTCATGCGGCTTATCCGGGCTCTGTGGCACCCTCCATATTTTAAATTCGCGAAACGAACCATCCTCGAAATACTTCTTCTCATGATAAAGTAGTCCAGCCTTCCCAGCGCGATCCTTCATATAGGTAATATAATACCAAACATTATAATTTATGTCAATAATTCCTATTTATGCGGAAAGAAGAAAAGAGTGGCGCCCCGCCATGCGCAGGATTGTCTTCCTCAGGAAGTCAGTACAACTCGCTCTAAGCGGACGGAGATCGCCGGAGAATACCCTCCCCGGCGGCAGGCAGGTGCAGAAGACCAAGCATCATTGTTTTAAATAAAAGTGGGTTTAAAAACCCGCCTCCCTCCTTCACACAATTATTTTCTGAATGGATGATTATGTCAGAAAGAGAGAAAAAGGTTGAGGAGGCAGGTCTTGCAATACAGCTATTTAACTATCTTGACGCCTCTATCATTTTTTTGATAATGTTCTACCATCGCAAGGAGACCAAGTCTGGATGCCCCGGGGAGAATTTACCATATTATTGGTTGGAGGAAGGTTTTTCAGGCAGGAAATTGGCGAAGTCTCTCGCCCAGTTCACATAAAATGGCGAACGATCCGGCCGTACCCTGTTCTCTTCGGCGCACGCACGGTATGCTTCCCAAAAACTATCGTACCCTTTAGAGGAATTACGGAGATTCATGATTTTCACCATAGAAACCATTTTGATTTTAACAGGTTAGGCTAACATCAGGCATGTAATGATAGACAGAATTATCATATCATAATATAATTTTTCCGTCTACTATCTGTTGGGCCTCATAATATGAAGGGAAAAATATGCATCCTCAAACATATCTAAAGACATTTTGGCGTTTGGAGTTGCGTTCCCAAGTATTTGTTGCAATGAGTTTTGCTCCACAATATGAGAGTAGATTTAAAAACGTAATT
Source organism: Deltaproteobacteria bacterium RBG_16_49_23 (assembly GCA_001798855.1). Taxonomy (GTDB): domain Bacteria; phylum Desulfobacterota; class BSN033; order BSN033; family UBA1163; genus RBG-16-49-23. The sequence continues at coordinate 64,283 of MGQQ01000132.1, forward strand.
ACGCCAGCAATCCAATCCTTAATTGTTGATGGTAGACGCCTAGAACCATATCGAGTAGACATATCTAAGTCTGGTGACTCCATACTCACCGATATCAGTGACGGAATTGCACACTGTCGCTTGGTATTAGCAGACGTTTCCTCAGTCGGGAGAGATGCAGTAACAGGGCAGCCATACCGAAATGCCAATGTAATGTATGAAGTTGGGATCGCGCTGGCATGCAGACACCCGAGCGAAATTCTATTGTTAAGAGACGATCACGACAAGTTCCTTTTTGATGTAAGCACTGTCCCTCATATAACGCTTGATTTCACTAACACTGCTTCAGCAATTCAGGGTTTAGCAGAACATTTATTGGCTCGTATACGTGAACAGCGATTTATTAACGATGCTAGGATCCAGATAGCTATTTCTTCATTAAGTGCAGAAGAAATATTATTGCTAAAGCAAATGCGAGAGTATACCATCACGACTGTTTGGGGCAGAGAGGTCAAAGGTTTGGCAAATTGGTATGCGTTGGCTACGTCGCGGCTGCTCGATAAGGGCGTTATCAAATTGGCCGGAGAGTTTGAAGAGAATAAGCCTGCTTATACCTTCACACCCTTTGGTTATGTGGTTCATCAAGCCATCAATTCGAGCCTTCGTAAGTTTGAGGCTCAGAAACCTGAGACGCAGGCGCAGGCTTCACCGGAAGAGATCGAGAAGGCCCAACAAGAAAATCCAGCGGACGCGGAATAACCGTGGCGTGGTTTTGGATTGGTGGTTGCCCGCGCCGCTGATTTAGATCGTTAGGAGTTAATCTGTAATGAGCAAAATCGATGCAAACGGTTTCCTTGAAGGCAGCATCTGTAACTGGATTGCAGATCACAGGGACCGGCACGCTACGGTGTTTACAGCTATCCGGGAACTAAACCGGGAATGCCATCGATTTCTAGACGGCCGGGCAGTTGACGTCACGAGCGAATTGCACATAACTACAGCAGTGCTGTTTGCTCGACTGATGGAACTTTTCCAAGGAATGTTCATCGCCGTTGAGCACGGCATGACGTCAGTCAGTAATGTAGTGTTCCGAGCTTATCTCGAAGCGTACTTCTGCCTTATGGCCATTCACAGGGACCCCACGTTCCTCAGGCAATACTTGGACCAGCTTCACGTCGCTCGAAAAAGGTTGGTTAATCGTATACGTAACTCAAGCAGTCCAAGTATCGCTGCACTTCAAGAAGCGCTGGATGAGAATCTCGCTCGGGATATCAGTCAAACTATAAAAGAGCAGGATATCAAGCCTCTGAAGATCGAGGACGTTGCACGCAGGGCTGGTCTTCACGATGTCTACGCGACAGCATACACGGTCTTGAGTGGTGCAGTCCACACGGCAGCATGGGATCTTGAATCCCACCTCGACTACGATGACACAAAAAAAGCAATCCAAGGGTTCCAGTATGGCCCTTCAGACTCCAATACTGAGAAATTACTCGGGCTTGCTGGCATGGTTATGGCTGACGCACTCGAAACAATCTCGTCTATCTTTAACGAGGATCGGGCTCAATTATGTGCGGGGTTCACGAGTCAATTTCAGGCTGCTCTGGGGGAGAGGCCGGCCTAGAAAAGGTGATCCAGCTCGCATTGGAGTAGGAATTTCTCTCCTATCCATCGCTCCTAACTACGGCATGCATGCGACTGCGTACAGCATCCGCTGCGCTCCCGCTTCCCGCCGCGCCTGATGCTCGGCGTTAGGCCATATTGTAGGTACGAAAGGAGCTAAATAATCTATGGTTCTACTTCGTCTCATATTTGCAATTCTTTTTGCTCCGATTAGATGGTTAACGAATCCAATAACACGGCCTAAGAATAGTCTTCTGGAATGGCATCTTTCCTATGCACCTTTCTTTGTGAAAATTCAGACCAATCATAAGGAGAAGTTTTTGAATGATGATCTGCTGATAGCGAGCTACATTATGTTTTTGGCTCGTTATCTTTATATCTGCGATGATCGACAAGTGCATATTGCTCGATGTTTTATGCTTGACTCTGTAAGAAGGTCACAAAAACCAAATGAAATAGCAGCTAAACTTTATGAAGCAGTTTTTAAGACATTAAACCCTGTGGAACAAGATGCGACAATTAAATTATTCAAGATTTATTCTCGATTTACGAGCCTTCCCCCCCTCACATATTCCGAGGATAAAGAACCAAGTCATTCATATGCAAAATATTCATTTTATGTCATTAAAAGTGGCAGGGGTCTAACTTCTATTTTTCATATGTCGGCAGGACCGGACAAAATTCTTCTTCCTCTTACGGTCGGGATTCTATATGAGTATGTAGTAGATAAAGTTCGGAACAGGGAGAAGAAAGAAAAGTTAGATCGATCAATGATTGATTTGATGGAAGGTTACAATTCTGTTGATTGCCGTTCACGGGAAGGATTTAGCATGTTGCCAGCTGAAATTGTTAAGAAACATAATCTTGAAATATGACTTGGAAGATATGGGGCCAAACCTAAATTACACATTTTACAGGGCTGGTTAAGGGTAATGTGGTTTGTAGACCGCACTGGGGTCAAACCTGATTATTGAGTTTAAAAGGAAGATGTGCAGCGCCTAACAAACCAATCAACCCGACTGGGAATAGTCCTTGTCGGTTTTATGGCGAGGTGGTTGCCCCAGCGGGGTATTTTTGTCGTTAGACGAAAGGATAAAGTTATCAGGAAGGCGGTTAGATTAACATCGGCAAAGGCGAAAGGGAGAAGACTAAGCGGAGCGGTGAGAGGATCGGCATGACCTTCCGGATTTCTCCACAGGAAGCGGTGTCAGCAATGTTCCGAAAGGACTGGTGGTTGGTGGTGAAAATCCCGGTCTCCGCGTATCTCGCTTGGTCATTCTTCCTGCCTCAGTTATGGAAGGTCGGCGTGCTTTTGATTACGTCGATCGTCTCCACCTTCCTGGTGGGTTCTCCAGTAGGAAGCGGCGTGTCCAATTTCCACCTGTATTTCATGTTTGGGGCAATGGTTGCCATGATCTATGGCGTCTTCTGGTATACGGTCTACGTCTTCGCCTATCTGGGTCGCCCCGGTATGTTGACCCGCATTGTCGGAGTCGCTGGTGTCCTCATCCATCCCATCCTTCTCATTGGAGTTGCATTGTTAATCGGCGGCTTAGGAACACTTTGGGGGGGTACCACAGGAACAGTTCTGGGCCTATATAGATAAATGGACGCCGATAGAGTCCTGGCGAGTGATACAACCATAATGGGGATGAGCGAACGGGGACGGTAATTAACCGTCCCTCCCCACACCACCCATCATGCGGGTCCGCAATGGGCGGTTCGCAGAAATCATCGGACCTTAGCCGGATATTGAATCTGAATCCACAGTGTGCGAATAGAGACAAGCCCCTGCTGTTAAAGCGAATGGTTGTATAATTTGGAGGGAGGAGGTGTTTGTTATGCGAAGCAGGTTACTATTAGTTCTTTCTTATTTTGTCTTACAGGGGTGCGCTTCCAATCCGATCCCAATGGTATCTCAAGTCCCAGTACCAGATGTAATTGCTTTGCGCCCAGATGTCCAATCGAGGCCGTTGATTCTCGATCGAGTGGTTTTCGATGTCCCTAAAGGTAAGGTTTTAGGAGAAAAAAGGCAAGGTAATTTATGCGTCAATCCGGCTCCCCTAATTTGGGAAGAGGAAATCCTAGAATTCAACCGCGGGGCCTATCATAGAGAATTTGAGAAAATTGCGAAGCAGTACAACTTTCGACTGGCGGAAAAACCAACTTCTCTTTTTGGGTCAGCCATATCAACAGGCAACGAGCTTCTTATCGCAGCAAGAATAGTGGTCACAAATCAAAATGCCTGTTTTGCAAGTACCTTCAACGTGCACATCCCCGTTCGGAAAGGCAACGTAAGATTCTTAGTTCACTGGGAAATCTTTTCCGTTGCGGAAAAGAAAGTCGTCTTTGCCCTTGAAAACGAGAGTTCTGGCGTTCTTGAAAACTTCAAACCCTTTAGTGAGGATAGCTATTATACGCAAGCATTTGGGAATTCAGTACGAGGCCTGTTGAATGATCAAGATTTCCGGACCTTAGTGATTTTTACTCCCATAGGGAAAGATGCGACTTAGCCAATTACGGGTTATATAGTTGCAAAACAAAGAGAGGTAGGCTCAAATCTTTATTATTGCCAAAGATGGTTGGGGGAAAGGGTTTATTCGGTTCGCCTTGAAACAACCTGGGGACAAAGTCAAAGATAAACAGAACAAGGGGACAACATAGTTGAAAAATAGCACTTTACATATTCTCCACTGGATCGCTGATAAACCTGCTCCCAGTGACCTTCGTGTTAGAAGGGGAAACAAATGGACTACGATAAAGACAAAATAGATGAATATACCCTGGCGCTTCTGTACTTGGTGACTCACGAAAGGCACGAGGGACTTGGTGCAAGGGCTTGGAAAGGGTTTGATTGGGACACAATGAACAGGCTTCATGAGAAAGGATACATACCAAATCCAATCGGAAAGGCAAAATCGGTTGTAATGACTGAAGAGGGGTTCCTCAAGGCCAAGGAGCTTTTTGAGCGGCATGTTGGCAAGAAGCAAAATCGCCTTTACCACATTAGGCCCGGTCAATTAGGGCGTTAGGGCATAAATAACGATGTATTCCAACATTGCTAAATATCTATTATAATGAAAATGTAATGAAAACGAAGGAGGATAATCCATGGCCACAGAATATACAGCAGTAATAAAACAGCAAGGCGACTGGTGGATAGGGTGGATAGAGGAGGTCCCGGGTGTAAACTGCCAGGAACGCACCCGTCAGGA
>MGQQ01000133.1 GCA_001798855.1 Deltaproteobacteria bacterium RBG_16_49_23
AAGGTCGAGAAATGAAAAACGAGGCTCCTTTTCTTAAGGTTTCCAGCCTGACCAAACAGTTCGGAGGGGTGAGGGCTGTTGATACGGTCAGTTTTGATCTGAAAAAAGGGGAAATCCTTGGAGTCATTGGTCCGAATGGGTCCGGAAAGACGACCCTGGTTAACCTGATCACAGGATTTGTCAAACCCGATGCGGGTAAAGTTTTTTATCAGGGAAAAGATATCACAGGCATGATGCCCCACAGGATCGCAGATCTTGGAATTGCAAGGGCCTTTCAGATGGTGAAGCCTTTTTATCAGCTCCCCGCCTTTAAGAACCTCATCATTCCGCTTTTTTCACCCAGGGTGAAGAGACTGACAGGCGGAAAATATGGCGACCGGGACGCTATTGCCATCGATCTTTTGGAGGAAGTTGGGTTTGAGCGAGACTCCTTCGTCCCCTTCAAGGTGGCAAGCGTTCTTCCCCATGGGTATCTGAAGAGAATGGAGCTGGCTCTCTGCCTGGCTTTAAGGCCGGAATTGATCATTCTCGATGAACTCTTCTCCGGGCTCAGCATGGCAGAGGTGGCGAGCATGCTTCCCATCATCGAAAAACTGATGTCCGAAAATTTGACGATCATTATGATCGAGCACCGGCTCAGGGAGCTTTTCAGGATTTCAAACCAGGTCATCGTTCTCAATTATGGCAAAAAGATTGCCGAAGGCCCCCCCAAAGAGGTGATGGAGAGCGAGGAAGTGAAGAAGGCCTATTTAGGCTCAGAGACGGAGTAACCCCTTCATCTCCCTCTCCCCTTTGGGGGAGAGGGTAGGGGTGAGGGGAATGGAATTCCAGATGTTAGAAGTCAAAAACCTTTTGGTCTTTTATGAGAACGCCCTGGCGATCAATGACCTGAGCCTCCGTGTGGATCAGGGGCAGATGGTGGGGGTGATCGGGTCGAACAGCGCCGGCAAGACCACGCTGATGAACACCATCTCAGGGCTCATCATCGATATGAAGATCAAGGAGGAGAGAAGGGGCGGGGAGAGGATCACCGTCATGGGTGATGTCATCTTTAACGGAGAGACGATCACTCATATGGAGCCCTATGATCGGGCCAAGAAAGGAATCGCCCTCTGCAGGGAACGACACCCCATCTTTCAGGAAAGCGATGTTCTGGAGAACCTGAAAATTGCAGGATATTTGATCAAGAGATCTGAGTTGAAGGAGCGGATCGATTTTGTCTTTGATCTCTTTCCTGCGCTGATTGCCCTGAAAAGCCGGCGCGCCGGTTTCTTAAGCGGCGGAGAACAACAGATGCTGACCATTGGCATGGCCTTGATCATCAAGCCCGTCCTCCTGTTGCTGGATGAGCCGTTGCTGGGTTTGAGCCCTGCGATTCAGGTGAAACTGGTTCAGGCCATAAAGAACATTCAGAAGGAGATAGGAATCACGACGGTCATCAGTGAACAATTTGCCCGGCCCATCCTTCCGATGATCGACTACGGATATATCATTGAAAACGGGATGCTTACGCTTACGGGGTCAGGAAAAGAATTGATGGATAACCCCGAAGTCCGGGCGGCCTATTTCGGAGTTTGAAAGTTGTAATACCTCTCATTTTCTCCCCTCCCTCGGCGGGAGGGGATGAAGGGGAGGGGGAAGTGAAACCTAATCACCCCCACCCTTTCCCTCCCCCGTCAGAGGGGGAGGGAAAGCGGTATTAATGAATGAAGAGGTAGAATTAAAAGTTATGAATTTTGAATCTCCCCAGACCATCATCGAAGCTTTTGAATCAAGGGTTGAAAAACATCCCGATAAAACGGCGGCCATTTTTCTCGGGTCAACATTTACCTATTCACAGATAGGCGAATATGTGAGGAGATTTGCAGCCGCCCTGCATGAGATGGGAGTGCGAGAGGGAGAGAAATTGATCATCTATATCCCCAACTCCCCCCAGTGGGTGATCGCATGGTTTGGCATTCAGAAGGCAGGAGGGATCGCCGTTCCCATTACCCCTATTTATACCTCCTATGACCTTCAGTATATCGCCAATGACAGCGGTGCGGAGACCGTCATCTGCGCTGACACCAATTACGGATATGTTCAGAGGGCAATGACCGGATCCAACATCAAAAGGGTGATTGTGACCAATGTGGTCGATCTGCTTCCTTGGTGGAAAAGGGTATTCGGAAAGGCTTTCGATAAGATTCCAATGGGGAAGGTTTCAAAGGATAGCAAGACCTTTCTCTTTGAGAAATTGATAAGGCGATCGGTCCCTCTTCCTCAGACAGCCAAATCGAAGGGAGATCGCATTGCGGAGATCCTCTATACGGGTGGAACTACCAAATATCCCAAGGGGGTCCCCATCACCCATGGCCTCTTTCTGGAATGTTCGAATGAACAGTTGAGCGTCAGCGAACCGTTCTTTCCAAAAGAGGAGAATCTCATTCTGGGCGGCGCACCCCTGTTTCACATTCTCGGCCAGGCATGTGAGCTGGCTACACTCTGTTTCGGAGGCACACTGATTCTGCAACCCAAAGTCAATCTGGATGGGATATTGGAGACGATCCAAAGGTTTAAGGCAAAGACCTTCGTCGGTGTCCCTACTCTTTACCGAATGATCCTGGAACATGACCGGGTTAACTTTTATGATTTGCAATCCATTCAATACTTCTTCTGTGCGGGCGATGTCCTTCCGGTTGAAATAGGCGCCCAGTGGTTTGAGAGATATAAGAAGCTGATTTACCAGGGGTATGGAGCCACCGAGACCTGCGGAGGGGTGACCATGTGCCCGGTGGGGGTGGACAACCCTCCCAGGAGTATGGGCTGCCTCGTCCCGAGCAAAAAGATTAAGGTCATCCATCCCGATACCCTGGAGCCGGTTCCTTTAGGAGAGCCGGGGGAATTGATTGTTTCCTCTGAGAGGATGGTGATGGCTTACTGGAATAAGCCTGAGGAGACAGCGGTTTCATTCGTTGAGATGGACGGCCGGAAGTGGTACCGGACGGGTGACATCGTTTCGATGGACGAAAGGGGTTACCTCTATTTTGTGGACCGGACAGTCGATACGATCAAACATAAAGGCTATCGGGTCTCCGCCTCGGAGATCGAGTCGGTTCTGCAGGAGCATCCGGCAGTCATCGGAGCCTGTGTGGTGGGCGTTCCGGATCAGGACGTGGGAGAGAGGATCAAAGCCTTTGTGGTTCTCAAGGAGGATATTAAGGGCATCACCGGATACGATCTTCTCAAATGGTGCCGCCAGAAATTGGCTTCCTATAAAGTTCCCCAGTACATTGAATTCCGCGACATGCTCCCCAAATCGAAGGTGGGTAAGCTCCTCAGGCGCGAACTCCGGGCCGAAGAACGAAAGCGGCATGAAGAATAAGAAGTAATAAAAGGGGTCAAGGATTCCAGAGGTCGAGGGTTCCAGTGATATTCCTTACCGATTACATTTCTATTAACTCCCTCCTTATATTTTTCAATAACATTTACAGGATGAACAAAAAATATTGACAACTCTATCGTCATTTGTCATGATATATGACGATGAAGATGCCAAATAAAATTAATGGCAACGGCCTCCCTTATATTGAGAGAACGTTAAATCTTCCTGCCTTGCTGGAAAAGAAATCTTATTTCCTCTTCGGACCCCGACAAACCGGCAAAACCTCTTTGATTCACCATTCCTTAAAAGGAATGAAAGTTTATGATCTCCTTGACACCTCAATATATCTTGCCCTAAGTCAGAATCCCGGGCGGATAGGCGAGGAACTGACCCCCAAAGACCGTCTGGTGGTTATCGATGAAATCCAGAGACTCCCGGATCTATTGAACGAGGTTCACCGCCTCATTGAGACCAGAAAGATCCGGTTCCTTCTCACTGGCTCCAGCGCACGGAAGCTTCGTCGGGGTGGCGTTAATCTTTTAGGCGGACGAGCCCGGACAAAATACCTGCATCCCTTCACTTATAAAGAGCTGGGCGAAACGTTTGACTTAACCCGTGTCGTAAAATGTGGGTTGCTTCCTTCAATCTATTTTTCAGATGACCCGAAGGCTGATTTAGAGGCTTATGCTGGATCGTATTTACAGGAAGAGATTGTGGCAGAAGGGGCGATTCGCAACCTGCCAGCCTTTAGTCGTTTTCTCAAGGTGGCGGCTTTATGCAATGGCCAAATCGTAAACTTTACGAATGTGTCCAACGATGCCCAGGTGGCACGGACGACTGTATATGAATATTTTGACATTCTTAAAGACACCCTCATTCTTTATGAGCTTCCTGCCTGGCGTAAGTCAAAAAAAAGAAAGCCTTTAGCATCCTCTAAGTACTATTTTTTTGATGTCGGAGTTGTTTCCATGCTTCAGGGACGAAGATTTCGACCCGGCACCCCTGAATTTGGGGAGGCTTTTGAGACTTATCTCATGCATGAGCTGACCAGTTATAGCCATTACATTTCTGGAGAAACAATCAGTTATTGGCGGTCGACCTCTGGGTTCGAGGTCAATTTTATTGTGGGGGATCACACAGCAATAGAAGTGAAAGCAAAGGAGAATCTGTCGGCCTCTGACTTAAAACCGCTCCGGATGCTTGCCGAAGAGAAAATGTTGAAACATTATCTCTGTGTCAGCCTTGAGCCACGCATGAGAAAAATCGGTAATGTGACGGTGCTTCCTTATAAAGAATTTTTAGAAGCTCTCTGGAACGGCGAGTTTTCATAAGAGGTCAATCAGATCACCCTATCTTGATAAAAGAATAAGCAGGAAAGGGGGGCGGTTCTCAGCACTCAACAAATCTTTGTTAAAATTTGGTACCCTGAAACCCGTGCGGAAGCATGGAGAGGTTGTATCAATTTAGCTGTTTGAAAAAGAAGTCTGATCAAGATATCGGAATCCAAATCCCCCTCAATCCCCCTTTTTCAAAGGGGGAAGTATTTCTCCTCCCTTTGATTTCCGACCCAGAGCGGTCTCCGACCCGGAGGGCAAAGGGAGGCGCCGCCGTCCAGAGCCGTATCACTCACGCCAAGCGAAGCAGTGGGACTTTGGCGCCGGACGGTGGGGAGGGATTTTATGAAGCCTTTTTCAAACCGCTAAAGTGTTATGGAAGTATTATTTCCTCGCTTGGCAGCGGCAGCAGGAAGATGGGCGATCCGGGCGTAAATCCATCGGATCGCGTAGACGGCATCTGCGCAATCCGTTGGGGTTTTATAAGAGATAAAAAAATCCTCTGTAATCGTTTCTTCCACCCATTTTTCAAACCGACGCTCCTCTTCGATTGTCCATCGGCGATCGCCCACTTCCCAGATTTGATCCGTGGATTCATTCGGCGTCTGGCTGAGGGATGGAGTGGAAATAAGAAGAATCAAAAAGAGAACCAAAAAAGGCATGGCTCCATCTTAAAAAGAATGACCAAAGATTGTCAACCGAGAGAATCGACTTTGCGATTGAATGGAGAAAAAGAAAAACTTGCCCAATGCTTTTGAGGTTCACAGCTTTCTTCCCCAAGGTTTCTTCCTGTAATCAATTTTGTAATCAATTTTTGACATTATCTGCTGAAAAGTGTAGATTTCAATTCGGATTGGATAAGTGGTAGATCCGACCCAGTTCCCCTATCTCTCAAATTTAGGCGTATAATTGACCAGTTCAGAAACGAACGAGTTACATTAAATCTGGCGTGGGATTCATGGTTGCCAAGCAAATAAAGAATAGTATAACAGCTTACGGATCGGCCATCTTGAAAATCTTGAAGCAAATCTTCATAGGGCCTGCTTTTGTAGCCCCACATGATTTCAAGCCAACATATACTAACTTGGCTGACCAGCTAAATAATATCTGGAATGACAAGAGTGTTGGATTAAATAGAATTTTTAAGCTTTCTCTACTTCTGATCCAATTCGTTAATCCATTCAATGTAGTGTGTCATTGTTTCGATCGAATAAGTGCAGTTGCTGGAGCACTGTTTACTGATGCCTATGTAATATTGAAACTGCTAGTTTCTCTCGGTCTGATTTATATATTTAGAACCAGCACTTGTGCCGTTTTGGTAATAAGTTCATATATCATAATAGAAACAGTGCTATATCTATTAAGAATATTATTCCTCTCGCCAGAGGGAAATAAGCCTATCTCACCGAAAAGATCATTAGTAATGCTTTTCATAAATTATTTCACAATAACCTTGTCTTTCGCAGCTATTTACAGGATCCCTGGGTTTATTCCGTGCATAACACAACCTATAAATGCGGTTTATTTTAGTTTCGTGATTTCCTCTACTCTAGGGCTAGGGAATTATGTTCCAATTGGGGAAAACGGTCAAATCGTTGTGATCTTCCAAATAATTACCACAATATTTTTCCTGACGATATTCTTTACCCATTTCTTAAGCAGATTACAGGAAAAAGGTGACTAAATCGCCTACGCCATACTCCATTTTCTTCCGTAATCATCAGCCTTCATGGCTTGATACATTTGAATAGTTGTAGGTGATAGGAAGGAGTAGGATAGATGAAGCCAACGAACCAACTGGTAAGCCCTATGTTGACTGATTTCTACCAGATAACCATGGCTTATGCTTATTGGA
>MGQQ01000134.1 GCA_001798855.1 Deltaproteobacteria bacterium RBG_16_49_23
CAAACCGGAAAGGAGACTTACGAAATGCCTCCCAAAGAGTTCTGTATCTCTTTTCAAGCCATGTGGGTAACATAAGTTTTCTCCATAAATGAAATTAGATAAGTATTATCACATTAACTTATATGATAAGTCAATTAAAAAATTAATGTTAAGAAAAAAATAAAACCTTTCTGCCTGGAGCTTTAATCCCAACTTTCAATTCTCTTTTAAAGATCTTTAAGTTTCTGGACCAATTGAATTTTCTGAAACCGGTTATTACCTTAAATATAGAAAAGCAGACCGATAAAATGTTTTAAAGAAAGGAGATGTAAAAATGAAAGTAAATCGCCATGTTGCCCTTTTTGTTGGATTGGCTCTTGTGGGTGCCGGTCTGTTAGGTTGCAAGCCCCGAATGGATACCATGGCCAAGGCAGAGAAGATCTTTATCAAAATGGTTGATAAAACAGCAGTCAAACTCAATTTAAATGAGGAACAAAAAGCAAAGCTGGAAGGCCTCAAGCAGGAAATTCGTAAGAATTTCCAGGCCGGCCAAAACGAGAAGAAGGAGGCACTTGCAAAGATTAAGGAAGAAGGGATGAAAGAAAATCCGGATATCGGAAAGATGACAGCCTTGCTCCAGAGAACGCTACAGGATGAAACACGCCATATCAACCAGGCATTCGATCTCATGGTGGGATTTAGGAATAACCTCAATGAAGAACAGAAGAAAAAACTGAATCAGATGACCTCAGATTGGGTCAAGAAATGGGACTAAGCTAATCCTGTAAACTTGCTGATCGAGGAGGAGATGAATTGAAATCATCTCCTCCTCTGTTGGGTTTGTTCTAATATCGCCTTGAGAATCAACCTTCGGCAAAGCGAAAGCAATCGTCTCTGAAACAGCATTGGAGTTGGTCACAATAGTCGTTTGCTGACCCGAAGCAGTCGAAATTGCCTTCCACCCTCTGGATCCTCCAGATTAACTCTTCTTTGGTCAATCCAAAAGTATTTTTTATCCCGAGGGACTTTGCCTTCGCCCTGATCTCCTGCATTTTCATCTTGCTCCCCCTCTATTAAGTAAATTGTTTTCCGATTCTGGTTGATTGTCAAGGACATTTTAAACTCCAGTCCCCTCACCTTAATCCTCTCCCCACGGGGGAGAGGGAGGGTGAGGGGGCCTTTTGAATCCGATTCTGTTATAATTTACCCGAAATGGTCCTCGAAAGAAAGATTGCCCTTGTCGATTTGAACAAAAGTTCAGTTGAGATCTCCCCTACTGCCTTTGCGATTTTCGGCGACAAGGCTTATCACTGCGATCTCTGTTTGGGAAATCCTCAATGCATCAAGGTCTGCACGCCAGGAGCGCTCATCCTCTCAACATGAATCCACTCATCATTCCAAGAACGGAACATCCGATTTCAAGGTCCATGATTGACGAAGAGGCTCTGAAGGTTCTCTACCGTCTTCACCGGCATGGATTTTTATCCTATCTTGTCGGGGGAAGTGTCCGGGATCTTCTTCTCGGAAAGGTCCCGAAAGATTTTGATATCGCCACCAATGCCCATCCGCATGAGATCTATACCCTCTTCAAAAACAGCCGGATCATTGGCCGCCGTTTCCGGCTGGTCCACGTCTTTTTTAAAGGCGGAAAAACCGTGGAAGTCTCCACCTTCAGGAGCCACTCCGAATTTGAAGAGACACTGACTGATGACGGGCAGATTCTCCGGACCGACAGCTTTGGCACGCCTCAGGAGGATGCCCTCCGCCGCGATATCACGATCAATGGCCTCTTTTATAATATTTCCGATTTCACCATCATTGATTATGTGGGCGGGAAGGCTGATCTCGAACGAAAGATGATCCGGAACATCGGCGATCCGGATGAAAAATTCAAACAAGATCCTGTCCGGATGATTCGGGTCATCCGCCATGCCGCACGCACCGGATTCCATATTGAAGAAAAGACCTGTCAGGCCATCATGAGACACCGTGAAGAGATAAAAAAATGCTCCCCCTCCCGGGTCCGGGATGAGTTCCTCCGGGAATTGAAAGAAGGCGTGGCCAAACCCTCTCTCAGCCTGATGCTTCAGACGAGCCTTCTCCTCTCCCTCTTCCCCAATCTTGACAGAATCTTCGGAGACCGGAATCCCTTTAAGGACCGCGACCGGCAATTATTTTTATCTTTATTCGGTCTCGTGGATGAGCTGATCAAAATGAACAGGCCTATTCCGGAATCGATTCTCTTTGCCGTTTTTCTTACTCCCATCCTGCAAGTTTTAACGCCTGGACACCCTTCCCTTGGTGAGAGGGAACGACACCTCTATCGGGACCAGACGATCCGGTTGGTCACCCAGGAGATCCTCACCCCTTTTTCCATCTCGAAAGGAACCAAGGAGATAGCCTATCAGGCCCTGGTCGCCCAGTCTTATTTAAGAAAAGCGATACAACGGGGATTGATTCCAAAGCGGATGAGGATGAAGAAATATTTCCGGGAAGCCGTCCTTCTCTTTGGGCTGAAAGCTAAGGCGAAAGGAGAGGAAGTCCCCCCTCTTCTCCGAAATGCAGTTCCCTCTGATTTATTACCATGGTGGCCGAAGGAGACAAGAAGGAGACGTAGAAAATTTTAGATGGAGGATGGAAGAGTGCCCTTCTTCGGAGGACTTTAGGGTTGAAACAATAGCTCTTTGGCCTACAGCGAAGCGATCCTCCAACTTCAAACGAAGTGCTCCTCAAGCGAAGCGCTCCCAGTTGTTCTCTATTTCATTAATACCGAAGGAAGGAAAAGAGCAAGTTGTGGAAACAAAAACAGCAAAGCAGCGCAGGCGATGAAGCCGATTAAAAAAGGGAGAACCCCTTTATAAATCACACCAAATGGCACCTTCGTAATATTCTTCACCACAAAGACATTGATGGCCACAGGAGGGATGAGACACCCGATCATGACAAAAATATGAAGGATGACACCAAACCATATCGGGTCATAACCCAGTTTGATGATGGCTGGATAAAAAATGGGAGTGGCAAGAACCATGAACGCAAGGTCATCAATAAAAGAGCCGCCGATTTCATAAATCAACAGGATGATAAGCATGGTGAGGTAAGCCGGCAAGGGAAGCCCCATAATCCAATCCCCCGCGATCATCGGAATCTTTGTGACTACAAGAAAATGGCCAAGGATGGTGGAGCCTGCAATCAGCATTAAAACCATGCAGGCCGTGCGAAGGGCTTCTGCGATCGATCTGATAAACCCCTTAAAATTGATATCCCTTTTTATTGCCGAAAAAAGCAACACCGAAAAGGTCCCGATGCTGCCTGCTTCTGTGGGCGTAAAGAACCCCCAGGTCAGCCCGCCTATCACAATCACAAAGATGAGGAGAACCCATATCACATCCTTGAGGGAGATGATCCTCTCCTTCCAGGTCGATCGTTCCCCTTTCGGGCCGAGGGAGGGATTGATCTTACACCATCCATAGACGATCGAAAACAGAAAGAAGGAGATGAGAATGCCTGGAATGATAGCCGCCAGAAATAACTTGCCGATCGATTGTTCGGTGATGATGCCATAAATAATCAGAGTCACGCTCGGCGGGATGAGGCTGCCAAGGGTCCCTACTGCAGAAACAATCCCGGTAGACAGCTTTTTATGATAACCATAGCGGTCCATCTCTGGAACAGCGACGCTGGCAAAGGTGGCTGCCGTAGCCGGTGAGGACCCGGTGATGGCTCCAAAAGCGGCAGCGCCTCCCACTGTTGCCATGGCCAATCCTCCGGGGATATGGCCGATAAATTTATAGGAGGTGGTGTATAATCTTTTTGCAATCCCTGCATTAAATGCGACTTGCCCCATTAAAACAAAGAGAGGGATAACCGTAAACCCGTAGCTGGCAAAGACATCGAAAACATCTTTCGCCAGAAGATTCAATGCCGCCGGCACAGAGACAATATAGGCAAATCCTAAAAAACCGACCACCGCCATGGCAAAAGCCAGTTCGATGCCGGTAAGAAATAGAAGGAGCACCACTGCCAGGCCTACGATTCCAACTATCACATCACTCATATTTCCCCCTGAATATCTTCAGAATATCACAGAAAAGGATGAGACACTGAAATAAACAGACAGATCCTATTCCATAGGCAACCGGATAGAAAGGCATCTGTAAGGTGGGAGAAACTTCTCCGGATTTACTGAGATCCATCCCCATCTTGATCAGGTTCCAACCAATCATCATAAAAAGCCATATTCCCATCAGTCTTGTGATGACATTGAACCTATTTCTCACCGACCGGGGAAATCTCAGAATCAAGAAATCCACAAAGATATGCCCCTTTACCCAGGAGGTATAGGGAACGGCAAACCCGACCACCACTGCTCCTGAAAAGGCTACCAGTTCGAAAGCGCCAACGACAGGCATCCTAAAGTATCTCAAAATTACATCGGTCACAGTCAGTGCAATGATAAATGAAATGTTGATTCCGGCAATGACATTGATGAATCGACTGATCCCCTTAACTTTATTTAAGAAACCCTCCATAGAGCGCTCCCCTTTACCTTATGATCCATCTCAGTATAAAAAAGGGGAAGAATGGTTTCACCCCCCCCCCTTCTTAGAAGTCCCTGGTTTTATTTTTGATATTTGTACAGCGTCTCGAAGGAGAATTTCAATGCTTCCTCTCCGGGGAGACCTTTTGCCTTCATATCCTTCACATAGTCATCATTGACGGGTTTGACCAGTTTGGTCCATTTCCAGTCCTCTTCCTGGGAAAGGGCTAGAATCTGATTTCCCCTGGCCTTGGTCACCTCCATACCCTCTTTATCAATTTCATCCCAGGCTTTCCCATGTTTTTCAATCCACTCTACGTTGACCTGCTCGATGATCTTCTGAACATCTGGGGGCAGGGCCGCCCATTTCGCCTTGTTCATGACTACAAAGAAACCTGTACTATAGGCAGAACCAAAATTCTGTGTGGTATATTTAACCACTTCACCGAGTTTCCATCCCTTAAGGGCTTCAATGGGACACATCACTCCTTCTGCCACTCCTCGGCTGAGCGCATCATATGTCTCCGGCATGGGCATCGCCACAGGAGCTCCCCCAAGGGCCGCTACTACTTTGGCGCTTAATCCGTGACTACGAATCTTCAACCCTTTCAAATCTTCTAACTTACTCACTGCTTTTTTGGAAGTGTGAAGGATACCGGGTCCATGGGCATGGAAATACATCACTTTGACTTCATCAAACTCTTTGGGATTGAACTTTTTGAAATAATCATTGATGACTTTTGTGGCGGCATAACCCGATTTATAACCGAGTGGCAGGTCAATCACCTCAGTGAGGGGGAATTTTCCTCTGGTATAACCCAGCACCGACATCCCTAAATCAGAAATTCCTTTTACGACGCCATCATAGCATACATCGGCCTTGGTCAATGTGCCTCCTGGAAACACTGTGACCTGAACCCTCCCATTCGTCCTCTTCTCAATCTCTTTTCCCCATTCAACGGAAAGCACCGAGTTCTTATGGGGAGCAGGGAAAAAATTGGAATAATTGAGTTTCACTTGAGCCAATGCGGTTGAAGCGACCAACGGCAACACCAGCATAAATATGCTAAACAATACAACTACTTTCCTATACCTCATTGTCTGTCCTCCTTTCAAATTTTTCAAAACAATAATGACAATTCATATTTCCCATCTTTTTCTGGCCTACCACCCCCTTCCCTGCTTTCTTTTGACGAAGGAATTTGAATTTAAATTCATCGCCTCAAGTTTTCCAGTGCTTGAGAATTTTTTAACAAGTATCAAGTATATTGATAAAAAAAATTTTGTCAAGAAAAATCGACAAGCATGGAGGGAGGCTTTTGATATGATAGATGGAATTTATTTGGTCAGGGATGAGATTATTCCTTCTATGTCCAGCCTCTTTAAGGCTTCCCTGCGATGTTCTACGAAGGATTCTATCCCGGCTTTCAATTTTAAGGGGACCATTCTCTCCCTGGGTAATGCCTCTTCAAAATGGGACAGGGTGGAGCGGAAACACTCTATGATGCCCTTCGCAAAATCCTTCCTCCCGGCCTCTCCTGTGAACAAAATCGTTCCGTTCTTATATTCGAATTCACCGGCAAAAGGATCCAGAAAACCAAACTCCTCCGATCTCTCGATCAGAGCTGTCTTGAATGCCTTTTTGAAGGTTCCACCGGAAGAAAGACTGTCCACCAATCTCTCGGAGCTGGAAAGAAACTCCTGAAAAAGGAGGAGAATCTCCTTCCAGCCATCCTCTCTTTCTGCCGGTTCTGCTCCATTTCCACCAACCAGGACCTCCCCTTTCTGATCTGAAACAACCTCCCCTACTAGTGGAGGTTCACCTTTTTTCCCGTAAACATTAAAGAAGGCTCGATGTTGGGCGGCATTTTCGATGAAGATGGGAATGGACATGCGACCGAAGACCGAAGGCCCTGTCTTCGGAGTCGTAAACATCTCCACGGGTTCCCCTCCTTCAATGAAGAGGACCCCCATGGGATGATGCTCTTTCGTCATCACTTCGATGAAGCCGGTATGCTTTTCTTCCTTCAATTTCAGGAGGAATTGATCGAGATGGACAAAATGGGTTGAGAGATCTTTAAAGAGCGCCTCGAAGTTCAGGTTCCTGGCGATGAGGGCCACCTGCTCGGGGAGTAACCGGTAAATGCTGATCACTCCATCCTTCTGCTTTGAAAAATCGAGAAGGGTTTGGATAGCCTCTTGTCCGATCACCCTTTCTGAATCCACTCCTGTGCGGATCTCCCCGTTGATGATCTCTCCGCTATCAATGAAAAGAAATCCCCTTCCCTTCGGAAAATCGATCTCGATGGCCCCGCAGAAATTCTCCAATTTCAGGGTGGCAAACAATGCCGAAAGATCCGTATAGACGGTCGATAAATTTTTATGGACGACCTCTCCTCTCGGGAAGATCATCATGTTTTTCCTTCCTTCCTTTTTTGTAACCGCTCGATGGCGGCTTTGACGCTCGTCTGCATTCTCTCAATCGATTCGGCCAGGACGGCCACCTCCCCCTTTGCTTTCACCTTGACAGGGGTATCCAGTTCCCCCATGCTGATCTTGTCCGCCACTGCTGAGAGCTGGAGAATGGGTTTGATCACCGAGCGGGCATAGAAGAAGATTCTCACCAGCAGGATGAGAAGAACACAGAGAATGACAAGATAAAATATCTTGATTCTGTCCTCATACTCTTCCAGATATCGGCTCTCGATGTCTTTCATCTTCGCCTCGATTGCTTTTGAGGGTTTTGAAAATTCGTCGATGTAAGTAGTACTCGCGATAATATAAGGTGTTCCCCCAACAGGTGTGCAGACCATATATTTTTCTCTGAAAGTCTTGTCTGCATCCTGCCAAGTATAATACCCTCTTGATTCCTTACCTCCTTCGACACCGGTATAAACCTTCCAGAAACCAGGAAAATTTTTCCCAAGAGGTTCACTCAATTTACTCATATCGATACCAATTATTTTAGGATTGACATGGGCCCATGTCCGCCAAATCCCTTCTATACCCGGCAATTCATAGAGGGCGGTATAACCTGTCAACCCAACTTTTTGGACAGCGATCTCTTTCAACCCGGGGTCTCTCAATATCTCTTCTTTCTTCATCTTTGGAGGACGGGACTTGATGAAGATTTCCATCTGGGCGGCCACATCAATGGCCTTCTCCCGGATGATTTTCTCTCCCATTCTGTCCAGGGATGCCTTCGATTCGTTTGTGGATGTGACGCTCAGTTCTTTTAAACTTTCATATCCGATGTCTTTAATGCTGGTAAACCTGTATTCCCCCAGAACCCAGCTATAGAAGGTCAGGCTCCCGATGATCGCAAAGGCAACGAGAATCGGAATAAAAACTCCAAGCAACAGTTTCGGTAACAGGCCAAATCTGACTCTCTTTTTATCCGCCATAAAGACCTCCTTATATTAACAGTCTCATAATAATGACTACATCGTTTTACAAAATCCCTCCTCACCTCCCTTTTCCAAAGGGAGGGAATTACCCCTCTTTGGCCGCCGGCCCATAGGGCTTCTGGCCCGGAGGGCAAAGAGGGGCTAGGGGAGATTTTATGAAGCAGGTCAAGTCAATTTTAAGTTCCTTAATAAGGGCAGAGAAGATCTGCCATCCTTTTGTCCCATCTTCTTTCTCAGAAAGAAAGAAGTTTCATTGTTGTTTTCAAAAATTCACTCCGCTTTTGGAGATTGGGGATCTCCTCGCTCAATGCCTCCATAAAAGGCAATGCCCTTTCCTGGGTAAAAGATTCCCTGTTCTCTCCAAGCTCAACGAGCTTATCGTCAATAATGAAAGAAGCAACCGGGCCCATTGCCTTTTTCAATTCCATATCGAGAACATTGAAAAAGTCTTCTCTCACTGACTTTTTCTTAACCGGAATACGATCCTCCGCTTTTTCGATCAATCCTATTTGAACGAGCTGGTAGACCGTCTTCAAGGTTTTATATTCATCCCACTCAAGGGATTTCGCGATCTCCGAAAGAGTATTTATTCCATTGGACAGAACCAGCACATTCCATTGATCCGGACTGATATTCTTCTCTTTTCCATCCTTCTGGAGGGAGAGGCGAAAAATAGTATGGATGGATGGAATCACCTCTTTAATCTTTTCAAACTCCTGTTTTCGGGAGGACCAGTTCAGCAGGAGTTGTTCAGTTGTGATGATGATGGTTTTCTCTTTCGGAAAGACGTCAGGATCGAAGGTAATTCTTCCGGCCTTCCAGCCCATGATTGTAAAAAAGGCTTTCTCCCCGGTAAAATGATATGTTCTTGAATGAATGATATCCCCCATTTCAAGGTAGATTTGACCATCCTCTTTCCCCTTGATGTAAACCCTTCCTGTCTTCTTATCAGTCAGCAAAGGTTTCAGGATATCGAAAAGCTTTACTTGAGAAAGGTCTCCAAGTAATGTTTCGGGCATAAACCTGGGGAATGCAAGATAAGTGCCATAATTTGACATAGATGATTTTTACCCACTTAATTATAACTCTTTGAAATCTGAGCTATTTTATTAATATCTTTTCAAAGAAGGAAACAGTTAGAAAGAAATGTGGAAAAGGGGGTTGGTTAAAAATTAGCCAATTTATTAAACTCAATATGCCATTATTGTGTAGCCCTTGTCCAGAAACCTTGAGGATCGAATCTTCTGATTAACCTGAGTTCTTCCCGGTTGGGAGGTGAGGTTTCTTTTATTTCGAGCCCTAATTTAAGATCCCATCCTGTATGGTTTAAGATTTCCTCGACGCTTACTCCCGGGTGAACCGAATCAAGAAACATCTCTTTCGTTTCAGGATCGAATCTCAATATCCCCTTTGTTGTAATGACAGCAGAGGGACCCCCACCTCTTAAACCGTTCGGCTTCCTCCAATCCCCTCCTTCACCGAAGCCAGGAGAAGTCAAATAAGTCACCTTAGGATAGGAATTTAAGGGTGTTGTAGAAACCAATGGCTTTTGGGTCAGCAATAAATACCAGGTTTAGAGAAATCCTTAATTGATGAATTCGTAAAAAGTTTTCATTCCCGTGAAAACGGGATCCAGGGTAATTCTAAATACCTAAAAAGATTGGATTCCTGCTTGCGAAAGTAGCCTGTTCAGACTTTTTACGAGACCATCTTAATTGGTATAAGGAGATATCTCGCTTGACATTTTGACAAAAAGGCTACAATTCATGTCCTATTTTTATAAAACAGGTTTGGAAAACATTCTAATATCAAAAAAACATATGTAATTTTAAGATGTTAGAGATTTATTATCCACCTATTAAATGGCAAGATAATTGCATTCTTTTGGAGCTATAGGAGAAAAGAGATTCGAGTAACGTTGCATCAGTTCAACGGCAGAGAAGGAAACTGAAGTTAAGGTCGGAGAAAACAGCATTACTTACTAAGAACAAGGAGGGAAATCATATGAAAACAAGTTCCTTCAGAAAAATTCTACTGCACAGTGTCATTCTATTCTTTTTCCTATCGATTTTAGGGGAATCGGCATGGGGTTGGGGATTCAGGAATCGGCCTTGTCATCTTAGCCCTGAGATTCAAAGTGTATATGTGGATTTTGATCATGACCTAATCTTTATTAATGGTCACAATTTTGATACCAGAGCGTTCCCAGTCGTCACCATCGGGGATATTGATCTCAAAGTCAAATCGTACAACCGAAATGAAATAGTAGCAATCTTGCCTGAAAATATCGCAGAGGGGGACTATAAATTGGTGGTTTCTATAGGCCGCGGCGTCAGATGCCAAGATGAATACTGTCTGACTGTTGGTGCTGTGGGTTCTGAAGGTCCACCGGGGCCTCAAGGTCCTCAAGGCCTTCAAGGTCCACAAGGACCCAAAGGTGATAAGGGCGATAAGGGAGAAACCGGAATGCCTGGCCCTCAAGGACAGCAAGGGGTACCAGGTCTGCCTGGACCGCAGGGCCAACCCGGACCAGAGGGGCCACCAGGTCAATCGGGTGTGCTGGGTTGGGTAATATTTTCCATTAAAGCAAATGTAAACATCGTTTCAAGGCAAATCGAAGGTAGTGCATTATGCCCCGCTGGCTCAGCTGTAACTGGCGGAGGATTTTGGGGACCATCATCAGTAAGGATCTATGGAAGCATGCCTCTAAAAGTGGAAAACGGTTGGTATGTAATTGGTACGTGGGTGGGTGATGCTCCTCCTACCAACCTTGTTGATATTTACGCAGTCTGCGCTCAATCACAGTAGCGCATACCCTCTGAAGTGTCATAAATAAGGAATCGGATGATTTAATCGCTCAGAACAACAGCAATGCCAGAAACGGATCTGGTTTATTGAACCAAGCTATTAGAGGTTTTTCAGGAGGTGCTGGGAGATTTCTCAGCACCTCCTTTTTGAAGCAGCATAGAGAGACGGGATCAAGGGTTTTTGATATCGACAGAATCTACCATCTTCATGAATGTCTTATGAAAAATCTCATACACCTTCTTCTCATTTCCGGAGATGGACCCCTTCTCCCAGGCCTTCCCATCTTCCGAAACCTTTGTTCCGAAGGAATTAATATCCTTCGAATATCGGACAGATACTCCATGCTCTCCCAGATAGATAAATAAGAATTGTCCCTGAAGGGCCCACTGGTTTGGGATGGCAATTCCTTTTTTAATGATGGGCTGAAGGGATTTGGCATCGGGATTCCACGCCATCAACTGGGTCAGATACTCTATCTCAAGACCCCCTTTTTTAATCTTGCCCTTCGAATACATCCTCTTCTCTGTGTAGGGTTTGAGCGGAGGAGCGGTCATGGGCAACGCCTGGGGATTCGTCTTATCCGAGATCTGGACGATAAACATCTCCTCCGCCCTTTTCTCTCTATCTTTAACATAAAAATAGACACGGGTAAGCGAACTCTCTCGTGGATTTTCCTGCGAAAAAGAATGGATGAGGTTAAATTCAGAAGGTAATGTTAAATTGAAAGGCGGCTTCTGGGAGGTTAATTTCTTACCTTGAACTTCTAAGTCCTTCTTGGCAGCACTCGCTGGAATCCATGTGATCAACACGAGACCCAATAAAATAAAAAAGATTTTTCTCATAATCTCCTCTTTTAGATATCAGGATGTAGGGTATAGGGCACAGGGTGTAGGGGGTAGTTAATCCTTAAACACTGCACCCTACCCCCTTGAACAATTATTTCTTCTTGGTGAGTAACTCTTTCAACTTGGCTCCTTCCAAAGGCCTCTTTTCCAGAATATCCTTCCAGCCCTCCTCGTAGGCAATCTTTAGGAATTTTTCCTTTTCTGCA
This sequence comes from Deltaproteobacteria bacterium RBG_16_49_23, assembly GCA_001798855.1. GTDB lineage: Bacteria > Desulfobacterota > BSN033 > BSN033 > UBA1163 > RBG-16-49-23. The sequence goes on from MGQQ01000134.1 coordinate 11,786, forward strand.
GGAGGAAGGTCAATAACCTGGATGCCTTCTTTGAGGAGCAGAGGCCTTTCCTGTTTGGCAAGATCGTCAAATAATGCCACAACCCTTTTCTCCGCTTCTATGGCCGCTTCCGTGAGCAGGTCTCTTAACTTTTGAGGTAACTGATTCCACACCTTCCCGTTGATGAGAAGCGGATTCGGAACATTGTAAAACCCGGGATCCACAACATACTGGGTATGTTTCTGCCAGCCCCAGTCGCGAATTCCAACGGATGGCCAGCAATAGCCGTCAACCACATTTCTTTCAAGAGCAGAATATACTTCTGTGGGAGGGATCACCACAGGGTTTCCACCCAGTCCTTTGATCGCCTGCAGGTACAGGGGGGACACACGAATGTTAAGTCCCTTGAGGTCAGCGCTCTTTATCGTTTTACCCTTAAGATAAAGATGGAATCTTATATCCAGGCCAATTCGAGCCAGATAATAGATCCCTAATTTCTTCTCATGAAGGTCATTAATATATCCCCAAGCGCCGTTTGCCCTCTCTTCGGAGGGGATATAATTTGTCAATTTTAAGCTATCAACCTCTGGGAGGACATTGGTATAGTAGGCGCTTGAGGTGTAAACCATATCCACCATGCCACGCTGTAAGGCCGGGACTTGATCCGGGGTTTTGACTGCCTCCGGTCCTCCAATGTATTGTATCTTCAGCTCCCCTGGATATTTTTTTGCAACTGTCTGCTCCACCAGGTCTGTGAAGACTGTGAAGGCCTTGTACTCACTGGCTGCTTTTGGCCATGCCGTCACTGCTTTGAGCGTAACGGTTTGAGCTTTAGCAAGCCCATACTGGGTAGCCAATAGGATCAAGGCAAATAACCCTACAACAAATGTAAATGCTAATCTCTTTTTCATTGCTTTATCCTCCTTTGGTTGATGAGTCGAGGCAAATTACTTCTTTTTCGTAAGCAACTCTTTCAACTTAGCTCCTACTTGAGGACTTTTCCCCAATATATCTTTCCAACCCTCCTCGTAAGCGATCTTCAGGAATTTCTCTTTCTCAGCCGGGGGAAGATCGATGACCTGTAGGCCTGCCTGTTTCAAGAGGGAAAGCTCCTTCTTGATCTCTTCTACATAGTAGGCGACTATTTTCCTTTCAGCCTCCATAGCTGCTTCGTTGATCACATCCTGGAATTTTTTCGGAAGCCCGTTCCACGTCTTCAGGTTCATGACCATGGGGTGCGGCCCGGAGTAAAATGGGGGCTCCACAATGTACTTGGTGTGCTTGTCCCATCCCCACTCACGAATGCCTATGGATGGCCAGCCATAGCCATCCACAACATTCCTTTCGAGGGCTGTATAAACCTCGGTGGGTGGTATGACGACAGGATTTCCTCCAAGACCTTTGACAAGTTGAATGTACATCGGGGAGACGCGGATGTTTAATCCTTTGAGGTCCGCAGTTTTGATGGGTTTAGTGAGGTAGAGACTGAATGGTAAGTCAGTCCCTATCCTTCCCAGAAAATAGAGTCCTTTCTTTTCGTGCAGTTCATTGTAAAATGCCCAGGCCCCATTCGCTCTCTCTTCCCAGGGGGTGAAGTTCGAAAGCTTCATCGCGTCAACTTCCGGCAGCACAGAGACATAGTAGGCATTGGTCGTATGGACCATATCCACCATGCCCCGCTGCGCTGCCTGGACCTGATCCTGGATCTTGACGGCCTCAGGGCCCCCTATCATATTGATCTTCAATTCACCGGGGTATTTCTTCGCAACCTGCCGGGTCACGCTCTCGAGGAAGAAATCGAGAGATTTGTTATCCGATGCGTTTTTCGGCCATGCCGTAATTGCTTTCAGTGTAACTGGTTCAACTTGAGTAAGCCCATATTGGGGAACGAATACGGTCAATGCCGAAAACACTACAAAAAAAGTAAAAACCAATCCTTTCTTCATTGTGAACCTCCTTCCTTGGTTTTTCCCCTCACCTTACCGTTCGGCTGAACTTACGACAAAGCCCTCTCCCCCTCGGGGGAGAAGCCTGCCTGTCGGTAGGCAGGGGGAGGGGGGTCATTTCACTTCATCCCCATAAGATTTGGTACAATCGTCGCTAAAAATGGCATGGCCATCACCAAAACAATGCACAGGATATCAATGATGACATAGGGAGTGATGGCCTTCCAGATATCAGCCATCGTGATCTCCGGAGGAGCCACGCCTTTCATCACAAAGAGGGTAACACCAAAGGGAGGGGTAATCAAACCTGTCTCCAGAGCAATCAGCATCATCACGCCAAACCAGACAGTGTTATAACCGAAGGCATGAATGACAGGCATATAGATCGGTATCGTGATCATCATAATGGCAACCGTTTCCATGAAACAGCCCAAAATGAGGATAACAATCAGCATGCCAATGAGTATCACGATCGGCGGAATGCTGAGGTGGGTGATGAAATTCGTCATGCCTGAAGCAGCGCCGGTAAAGGCCAATATCTCACCATAGGTATTTGAAACAATAATAATCATGAAGATCATGACCGTGACTTTCACGGTGCCCATGACAGATTTCTTGATGATTGGCCAATTTAAACACTTATAAATAAGGGCTAAAATAAATGATCCCAGGGTCCCTGTTGCAGCTGCTTCAGTAGGGGTTGCAACACCCAGAAAGATGAATCCAATGACCATAAAGACGATGAAACCGAGAGGCAACAGGTATTTTACAGTCGCCGTCACCTTTTCTTTGAAAGGGACATGGGGCACATCATACATGGGCGCTTCTTCGGGTTTGATGCGGCACCATACTACGACGTAGACGAGGTAGAGACCGGTCATGATGATGCCCGGCACGATGCCCGCCATAAGAAGTTGCCCCACATCGATGTTGGCAAGGCTTGCGAGCACCACGGTCAGTGCATTGGGAGGAATCAGGGCATCAACGGTGCCTACCCCCATGAGCGGACCCAGGCTCATGTTCTTGCTGTAGCCTCTTTTCAGCATGTCAGGAAGCAGGATGGTGCCAAGAAGAGCGCAGGTCGCAATCGTGGAGCCGCTCAATGCGCCGATGATAATTCCCATCATAATAGCGAGGATAGAGAGTCTGCCCCGGAGTTTGCCAAGCCATTTATCAAGCGCATTGACAGCATTCAATCCGAGGCCTGAATGGAATATCAATTCACCCATCAGGATGAAAAAGGGCACGGGGAGCAGAGTGAAGGTCGTAATAGACGTGAAGGCTCCTGTCACCACGCTGATCAGGCCTGGGACCCCTCCCAGGAAGAAATAAGCTGCCACCATATTGACAACAAGAAAGGCAAAGGCAATAGGCAGGTTGGTTAAAAGGAGGAATACCATCCCTCCGAAGAGCAAACTAATAATCAGCCACCATTCCATCGATTACTTCCCTATCCTGGTAATGGTTTAGCCCTCCAAAATGGCTAAACTTCAATTTAAATTGAAATGTTCAAAGTGTAAAATTCAAAATGGACAAAAATTTTTCCGAACACTTTGCATGGTTAACTTTGCAATTGGTATTTTTCAACGAAATTTAAAGTTCGCCCTTAAAAGGCTAAATTTTACCGGCCCTGATGCCGATTAGCCTGTTCCACGCCATCCTGAAGAACTGGAGGGTGAGAAGGATGCTGCCAATGGGGATGATGCTGAAGACAACCCATTTCGGAACGGTAATTGCCCTGACGTCCGTTACCCTGTTCACCATACAGTCCCACATATGAAGAACTCCTAAAAAGAACAGGGCAGTGCAGGTCAGCGCGCCGGTGCCCCAAATGATACAATCGAGACGCCGTTTGTGCTTTTCATTAAGATGAGTGTATATGACATCAGTAGTGATATGTCCTCTTTCTCTCAGAAGCCAGGTGGTCGCAAGGAAAACAATCCACAACAGGGCATATTCGGTGGTTGGAATGATCCAAATGGTCGTCTTGGTAAACAGGTATCTCATGCCAATGGTGTAACAAACAGCGGCCGTGATGAATAGAAGAATGACCCCGGCCAGGCCTGCCATGATATTCACCAATTGATCGAAAAAAGTCCAGAATCTTTTCATTAAAGACGCCGACCCCAAATCCCTATCACTTAGGTTTCTAAGTCCCTTTAAACCAGGTCGCCAGCGATGGAAAGGCAATGATCAACGCTACGCCGATAAAATCAAGCAGACAGTAAGGCCAGGCTGCCTGGTAGATATCCTTCATGGTAATTTCAGGCGGAGTGGTCGCCTTCATGACGAAGAGAGCCAATCCAAAAGGCGGACTCAATTGCCCGATTGAAAGGCAGAGAAGGATTAAAATACAGACCCATACCGGATCCATGCCCAGGGATTTGACAATAGGCATAAAGATGGGGAGTGTGATCATCATGATCGAAACCTGTTCGATGAAGCATCCCAGAAGGACGACGATGGCGAGCATGATGATTAGAACCCACAGTGGATGGACAGCATACCCCAGCGCCAGTTGAAGCATCCCGCGGCTGGCTCCGGAAAAGGCTAAAACCTGACTGAAGGCAGCTGAGGCGGCAATGATGGTGAGGATCATCACCGTCACCTGGAGGGAGCTGAGGATGGCCTTTTTCATCACTCCAACGTTTAAACTCCGGTAAATCGCCGCCAGGATGAAGGCAATCAGGCTGGCCAGGGCGGCGGCCTCTGTGGGAGTTGCTACGCCAAGCATCATCAGCCCCAGGGCAACAAAGATGACAATGCCGAGAGGAAAAAGATCACGGAGACCCGCAAAGATCTTCTCCTTCCAGCTCACGCCAATTATTTCATATTGAGGGGCCAGGGAGGGATTGAGACTGCACCGGATCATGACAAAACCCACATAGATGGCTAACAGGAGATACCCCGGGACAATGGCATTGACAAGCAATCGGCCGATGGAAACTTCGGCGATCGTCCCCAAAAGGACAGTCAGGGCGCTGGGGGGGATGATCATATCCAGCGCTCCTGAGGCCATAATGGGGCCGAGGATCATCTCTTTGTGGTAACGGCGACGCATCATCTCCGGAACCATGAGTGAAGCGAGGACAGCCGTGCTTGCCACAGTGGCTCCGCTCAGAGCGCCGAAGAGACCTCCGATCAGAAAGGTAACCACGCTTAAACGCCCCGGAATCGAACCGACCCATTTTGAAAATACGTCAAGGGCTTTTGAAACCAGACCCGAATGATACAACACTTCGCCCATGAGAATAAAAAACGGGATGGCTGTCAGGTTAAATTTGGTCAGGGAATCAAAGATGCTGACGGTCAACTGGGTCAGGCCGTGGACTCCGCCCATGAGCAGGTAAACCGCTCCTGAGGTGACAAAGAGAAAGGAAAAGGCGACCGGAAGCCCTATAAACATCAGGAGGAGAAGGCTGCCGAAGAGCAGGAGAAGAATGATCGGCCAATCCATGGATCTCTCTATCTCCTCTCCGTTGAATGATTGCCCTTTCGAAAACCGATCCTGCTGAAACGAATGATCCGTAAAATAAATTCGATCATTAATAAGAAGCCGCCAATCGGGATAATGGCCATGAGCAGGAATTGGGGTGTATTCAGGATTCCCATGGTGATTACACCCCTCGTGAAATAATCAAGGGTCACCAGCGTTCCTTTCCAGGTGAGGACAAAGCCAACCAGGGCCCCGGCGACGGAGGTCGCCGATTTGAAAAGAGCGATTCGTTTCGAACTCAGGCGGCTTGTGAAGAGATCAATCTCCACATGGCCATCACGTCTGAGCAGCCATGCGGCTCCAAGAAAGGTGATGTAGAGCATTAAATAACTGCTCACCTCAACAATCCAGGCAATGGGTCTGTTCCAGAGATATCTCGTCAACACGGAATAGGAGATAGCAAGCATCATGAAAATGACCATGAGGGCGCCGATCCCGGCCATTACGCTGTTGATGATTTCTAAAAGGCGATCTAGTCTTCCCTTTTTCTCGATCATCTTAAGGTTGATCATCCCCCCTCTTGTAACCCCCCTTCGCCCCCCCTTAGTTTAAGGCCCTCCTTTTTATTCCCCCCTTAGTTTAAGGCCCTCCTTTTTATTCCCCCCTTAGTTTAAGGGCCCCCCTCTATTCCCCCCTTAGTTTAAGGGGGGACGAAGGGGGGTTATGTAGTAAAGGGGAGGAACATAGATAAGACCCATTCGTGCCTGCGCGCTGAAGCGCCGGCCCGCAAGCGTGTCATTCGCTGTCATTCGTGCTATTCGAGAAGCTTACTGGCTCAGGAGGTCGCGAAGCTGTGCCCCTGAGGACTGATCCTTTTTCAATACTTCCCTCCAGGAAGCTTCATAAGCGGTCTGTAAATATCTTTCCGCCTCTTGTCCGGAGAGCCTGACCTCCTGCACACCTTTCTTCTTAATCTTCTCACGGTCCTGGCTGATCAGCTTAGCAAAATGTTCAGAAGCCTCCAGCTCCATTTCCTGAATGGAGCTGTTCAAAGCCTCCTGCATCTCTTTTGGCAGTTTGTTCCAGGCCTGAATGTGGACAAGCGTCATCACATCCACCTGATAGAAGGCAGGTTCGATGACAAATTTGGTGACTTCGTCCCAGCCAAAATCCGAAATGCCTAACGAGGGCCAGCCATACCCTTGAACCATCTTCCGTTGAAGCGCCCCGAAGACTTCACCGGGGTCTGTGGTCACAGGAGCGGCGCCGAGAGCCTCCACAAAGGCTTTATAAGCTGGCGTCACCCGGATCGTCATGCCTTTGAAATCACCGATGCTCTTAACCGGAACGGTTGTATAGAGATTGTAAGTGAGTCCGGGTGTTCCCCTGCCGAGATAATAGGCATTCAGCTTCTTCTGATAGGCGTTCTGGTAAAAGTCGTGGATTCCTTTCTTCCTTTCATCCCAGGGTGTCAACTTCGACAGCTTGGCCCCCTCTACCACAGGGAGCTGTGAGACATTAAAGGTATGTGCGGTCCATGCGAGATCGACCACGCCGTTCCGGATCGCCTCCACCAGCTGGAAGGTGGGAATCGCTTCTGGCCCGCCGCCCCAGGCGATCTCCAGCCCTCCTTTTGATTTCTCTTTCACCTTCTTCTGGAAGATCCAGAGTCCATCGTTCATTCGGTTGTTCTGAGGGAAAGCGCTCACCGCTTTCAAGGTGATTGCCTTCTCCGCTGCGAGAGAAGGCTGCAAACCCGAACCCAGTAGGCATAAGAGAAAAGCTAGAAGTAATAATCCCGTTTTGCCAAGAACCCTATTCCTCCTCGATCTGTCCATCATCTCTCTCCCTCCTTTTTTTTAATTCCGCTCCGCTTCACTCAGAGACTCTGCCTAATGTAATTCTGAGGCGTTAGCCGAAGAATCTCTGTTTTGTAACTTAAGATGGAATCTTAAAAGTCGTCATTCCCGTGCTTGCGCGCCGTAGCGCTTCAGCGCGCAGGCGTGAAAACGGGAATCCAGTGAATTCTAACCAAAGATATTTGAAATTTCTCAAATAATCCCCTCCCCCTTCGACGCCTGCCTGCGCGAAGCCGCTTCGGCGAAGGCAGGGGGGAGGGTGAGGGTGGGGGTGGACCCTTCGACAAGCTCAGGGCAGGCCTGTGGTGAGCCTGTCGAACCATCCCCCCTCCCCTTCATCCCCTCCCGCCGTGGGGAGGGGAGATTTTTTGGAAACATTTAAGAGAAAGTCAGAGATAAATTCTCAGACTTTCTGGTGTAAGTATCAACGCCTAACCATATGAAAATATCCCGCTAAAAGCGGGACTTGCGCAGGAATGGCAAACATTGCATTTCCCTCATTACAACCCAGTCTCTCATGGAGCAGGGTGGTTCCGTTCTCTATTTTTGCATCAGGGTTTTCAGCATCCCGTATCGCTTTTCTGAAATCCTCTTGATCTCGTCCACCTGTTTCTTGTTCAGGTGGCTATACTTCCCGATTCCTCGAAGATATTCTTCAACGGGTCTGGGATGTTCAACGGGGTGGGTAAACCGTAATGCTCCCTTCTCGTATTCCCAGAGAGGAAAGAAGTTCGTCTCGACAGCCAGCCGGCTCACCTCGATGGTCTTTTCAGGCGGAAACCGCCACCCGGTCGGGCAGGGTGAGAAGAGGTGGATATAAGCCACCCCGCTTTTCACCTTCATCGCCTTTTTCAATTTCTGGCCATAATCCCCGAGAAAGGCGGCGCTGGCTGTGGCGACATAGGGAGCGCCGTGCATTACCATGATCATGGGCAGGTTCTTGCTCTCCCGTGTCTTTCCCTTGCTCGTCTTTCCCACCGGGGTCGTTGTCGTCCACGCCCCGAAAGGGGTCGTTCCGCTTCGCTGGATGCCGGTGTTCATATAGCCTTCGTTGTCCACGCAGATATAGAGGATATTCTCTCCTCTCTCTACGGCGCCCGATAGGGATTGGAAACCCACATCCGCTGTTCCACCATCCCCTGCAAAGGCAACTACGTTTACCTCTCGGCCCATCCTCTGGTAGTATCGCTTAATCCCTGCAAGCATCGCTGCCGTATTGCTCAAGAGGGGATGGAAGATGGGCACTCTCGCTCCGGCCGTATCGGAATACCCCACCGCTCCAAATCCCGGAATGCATCCGGGCGGTGTGGCTAGAATCGTATTCTTCCCCAGAATCCGCAGGGAGAAGCGGATGATCAGCTCTGAATTGCAGCCCATGCAGGCAGAGAGTCCGGGAGAAAAAAGATCTTCCTTGGATGCCCATTCCCTGTAAGTCTCGGCATGTTTAAGAAACTGGAGAGCTCCGGGCTCACAGACCTTCACGCACTCCGGATCTCCGTCACAGAGATCGCATTTGATCACCTTCTTATCTTTAGCTGAATAGAAGATGCCTGAGTAAGGGCAGACGAGCGTGCAGAGGAGGCACCGGACACACCGCTCCTCATCAATGGAGACGATTCCGGTCTCCGGGTTCTTATGAATGGCTCCGGACGGACAGATGTTAAGACAATCGGGTTCAGTGCACTGGAGGCAGACAACCGGGCCATAGTAGGGCTCTCTGAGGTTCTTAATCGTCCGGATTCTGGACCGGGTCGGGTTTTTTGTCCCTGTCTTGATGCGGGCGCAGGCCGTTTCGCAATCGAGGCAGTTATTACATTTTTCAGGATGGATAGCCAATTGGTTGAAGACAGACACCAGGATTACCTCCAGTTTTTACACATCAATTTTCTTCCCATCTCCAGAGGCTTTCTCGAAAATTCTTTTTTACCACCGTCGAGAGGAATGCGGCGCCGAATCAACTGGAGAAGGACTCCAGGGTCAAGCGGAAAGTCAACAGCCATAACACCTGCCAAAATATCCTTCTCGAAGACCAGTTTGAGATAATGTTTCTTTGACGGATGGAAGGTGCGATGCATTTCAAACCGGTCTTCTCCATTTGGCGAGACGAGGCCGATCGAAAGGCCGAGGTGACCGAAGAAATGGAAGAGGTTCATCGAGATATTTCCGGCATGAGAGATCTTCTCCCCGAGGGCGCTCGCTGCCGCCATTCTTCCCTGATCAACCGCATGGATGAGAATGGGCTGGCTCACCCTGCCCTCTCCCCAGAAGCCTTCCATCTGAACCGCGTCGCCTGCCGCAAAGATATTGGGGAAATTGGTTTTCATCGCCCTGTCCACCAAGACGCCCTTATCCATTTCGATGCCGGACCCCTTGAGAAATTCGATGTTAGGAACGACCCCTGTGGCGACCAGGAGAAGAGGCGCTTCAAGGGTCTTCGTTCCGCTGATGGAGACAATGTAGGTCCCTTTCCGAAACGCTATGGATTCGATCTGTGCAGAGGTAAGGAACCTGACCCGGTGAGATTCGTAGACTTTCCGGATCATCTCTGTCGCCCTTGGGTCAAAATAGCCGGGGAGGATCCGATCCATTAACTCCACCACCTGAACCGATAGCCCTGCCTCTGCAAGAGACTGAGCCGTGTGCATTCCGATCAGTCCGGCGCCGAGAATGATGGCTTGCGAGCCACTTTTGATTCTTGACCTCACCCGCTTCGCATCGGCCAGGGTTCTCAATACCATCGGGTTCAATTCCCTTAATCCCGGTATCGAAGGGATGAGGGGCTTTCCTCCCTGGGCAAGAATGAGGGCATCGTACGCAACAGAGGCGCCATCTTTCAAAAAAACTTTTCCTTCCTGAGGAGATAGGGAGACGACACTCTTCCCCCTGATCAATTCAATATGGCGCTCTTTGAAAGATCTTTCATCCGACAGGAAAAGGTTCTTCTCCTTAATCTTTCCTGAAATTAAATAGGGGAGAATGGTAGGCGAATAGGGCAAGGTCGGTTCCTGACCGATAAGAAAGATCCCTGATTCAGGATCCTTCAATCTCAATCCCTCTGCAGCATTCACGCCCGCAGGGCCGGTTCCTACAATGACATATCGTTTCTTTGTCATCTGCCTTCTCAATCTGAACATTGTAAAAAATTTACCATACGGCCATGGGTGAATCCCGCTCAGGGCGGGATTCACCCATGGCCGATTATGCACTGTAAGGTCAATCCAGACTAAACCAGTGGACGGTCTGGGTGACCTCCTCCTTCATTGCCCGGAGAACCCGGTTCATGGCAAACTCGAAATGGTCAAAGGTGATATCCGATCCTCCCAACCCTCCGATGAAATCGAGGATGGGAACGCTCAGGCTTTGCAAAGCCGCGCTCAACTCCACATATAAGACCCCTGTTCCCCAACCGAAACAGACATTTTTATCTATCACTCCTATCGCCTTCACCCCTTTTAGAGAATCGAGAAGTCTCTCTCTCGGAAAAGGCCGCAGGGAACGAACTTTCACCAGTCCTGCCTTTACTCCCTTCTCCCTGATCCGGTCAATTGCCACCTTCCCCGTTCCGCAGGGGCTTCCCATGGCAACCAAAGCGATTTCAGCATCCTCCATCCTGTAATTTTCGACGAGGCCTCCATAAGATCTCCCGAAGAGATGGCCGAACTCTTCATCCACTCGCTCAATCACAGCCTTTGCTTTTTCCTGGGCTTCGAGATGCCCCTGACGATACTGTGTGAAGAGAATCCCCGGAGTGAGGGGATCGACAGCCATCGGCGTTTCGGGATCGAGTTTGACATGAGTTGGTTTGTAAGGTGGAAGAAAGCGGTCCACCAAGGTCTGATCCGGAATCTTCACGGCCTCTGACATATGGGAGAGATAGAAGCCATCATAGCAGACATTGACAGGCAGCAGGATCTCCGGATCCTCTCCTATCTTATAAGCCATGATCACGGTATCGAGGATCTCCTGATTATTTTCGACATAGATCTGAATCCAGCCACCGTCCCGGACCGTAACAGCGTCCTGCTGCCCACCCCAGACGCACTGGGGGCTGATTCCATCCCGGGTGGCAATGACCATGACAATGGGAAGCCGAAGCGGCGCTGTACGAATATAAGGTTCAAACATAAAAGCAAGCCCTTGCCCCGAAGTCCCTGTAAAAACCCTTCCTCCTGCCAGGGAGGCTCCCTGGAGCACGCTTAATGCGGAATGCTCGCCCTCCACCTCCACAAGATCTGCATCCAATACGCCATCAGCGATAAATTGGGAGAGATATTCAACCAGCGGAGTTTGCGGAGTAATCGGATAGGCGGCCACCATCATCGGCCTGGAAAGCACGGCGCCCCAAGCCGCTGCCTTATTCCCATCCACCACTATCATCTCTTCCATCCATCACTCCTCTTCTTCCAGCGCCATGGCGATGGCATGGCGGGGACATTCTTGAGCGCAGATTCCGCATCCTTTACAAAACTGGAGGTCCGCTCCCAGGTGCGTCTTAAAATCTCGTATCGATTGTGTGGGACAGTAGAGCCAGCAGGTCGCACACTTGACACATTTCTTCGGATCGGTCACTGGTCTCTCGGCCCGCCACTCTCCGGTCTTGACGACATAGAGTTCTGTCCCAACAGGGCAGAGATAACGCCTCTTCTCCATTTTTCCCTCAAACCTCTCCTCCAAAATCCCCTTGCACGAGTTCCAAAAATATTTCTTTACCTGGTTGGCATAAGCGCTAACTTAAATATTCCCTCCCCTTCAAGGGGAGGGTTAGGGTGGGGATGGGACAATGAGGTTCTTAAGGACACTGAATCCCATCCCCCTCCACACCTTCCCCTTGAAGGAGGAGGAGTTAGGTTTTTGGATGTCGTCAATTTTTAAATTTAAAATATTTTTATTTGAAACTTACTTTCAACGAAGCCTAACCACTTTGGTTCTGTTATAACCAGCTTGTGCCGCTCTCAGGTTCTTTTCTCTCGTCTCACCTGACCACGTCTCCCGGATACTCTCCAAAACCGAATCGAGTGACACCCAGCCGGTCGTTGCCACGAAAGCCCCTAACATACAACTGTTCGTGATGGGCGAGCCTAAAATCTCAAGGGAGATGCCAATCGCATCCACACACCCTAATGTCCCGACTTCCGGTGGCACGTCCACCTCTTTTATGGACTTCCGGGTGCTCAGAACGAAAATCCCTCCCTCCTTCAATCCCTGAAAGATTTCAGAAGATCGCTTCAAGGTAGGGTCCATGACGACCACACAATCGGGAGAATAGATCTGTGTCTTCTCGCGGATGGGACGATCATCAAATCGAAGGAAGGCCGTTACCGGAGCCCCTCTTCTCTCAAACCCGAAATAGGGGATGGCGCTCGAATACCTCTTCTCTTTTGTGAACGCCTTGACCAGAATCACAGAGGCCAGCACTGCCCCCTGCCCCCCGCGTCCATGAAAACGGATTTCCTTCATTCGCTATTTTCTCTCTTCAGGAGCTTCCTTAAAGGCGTACCTCAGGATATCCTTTTTGGATTGCTCCATATGATGCCGGATGGCTTGATGCACTTTTTCCAAATCCTGTTTTTCTATTGCCCTCAGAACTCCTTTATGCCCTTCGATCGCCCTTAATACGTTATCGACCGTATAGATGCTCTGGATTCTGTACCGTAACATATGCCGCCTCAGGGTTTGGGCCAGTTCAAGCAAGCGTTGGCTCCCGCTATGCTTAGAGATAATCTCATGGAACTGGGCATCCATGTCCACAAAGGCTCTCACTTCCCCTTTTGAAACCCTATCCTCGGAAATGGAGATATTTTTCCCAAGTTCTGCGACCAACTTTTCTTGTGCTTTCCCCATAGCCCAGCTGGCAGCCAATCCTTCTATCGTTGCCCTGATCTCACAAATCTCCCCGACCTCCTCTTCGCTGATAGGTTTTACAATATACCCTACCCTGGGAATCGATTCGATCAGTCCCTCAAACTCCAGATTATGAAGCGCCTCCCTGACAGGCGTGCGCGATGTCCCGATCTCCATTGCGATCTTTGCTTCAATCAGATGCTCATGAGGAGGTATTTCCCCGCTTAAAAGTTTTTCACGCAAGTAATCGTAAACCTTCCCTCTTATGGTCTTCGGATTCTTAATCACCAGCCTTCGCATGAGGTGTACTGTACCCCAGTTTATTTTTCTTTGTCAATACTTTTAATTTGACAACCATGCAATATTACTATATCATTTTTATATACTACACTCCCTCCCTCTCCCCGCTGGGGAGAGGGGAAGGGTGAGGGGAAATTTCAAATATTTTTGGATACCCTAAAGGAGTCCATAAAATGGGCCAGTATATCAATTACGGTGGAGAAAGAAAGGATTTTTCCATTCCGAAGGGATGGATTCCGATATCAAACGAAGACAAACCTCCTGTCTCTGGAGTAAAAGATCCGGTTCAGGAAATTAAACGGGCGCTCGACCACCCGATTGGATCGCCGAAGATAGAAGATCTGGTTCGTCCCGGAATGGAAGTCGTTTTGCTCTTCGATGATCTTCAACGACCCACGCCGGTTTATCTCGCACTTCCCGAGATCCTCAATCGACTTAATCGGGCAGGCATACCCGATGCGAGAATCACTGCCATTTGCGCCATAGGGACCCATCCGATCCCGACACTTGAACAATTGGAAACGAAAGTCGGAAAAGAGGCTTTCTCTCGCTTAAAGGGCCGAATCTTCTCCCATGATCCTCATGCCTCTGACAATGTAATTATCGGTAAAACCCATCGAGGCGCCCTATTAGAAGTGAATCGATACGTCGCTTTCGCCGATCTGCTCATTGGCGTTGGAGAATGCATGCCCCATCCCATTGCAGGCTACGGGGGGGGAAGCAAGATCATCATGCCTGGCGTCTGTTCTTACCGTTCTGTGGCGGAACACCATTTTACCTGGATGCGCCACCGGAACAGCAAAGTTAATGTGATGGAAGGAAATGCATTTTTCGAAGAGATCGCTGATGCAGGCCGTCTGGCAAGGTTATCTTTCAAACTCGATTTAATCATGAATGACAGGAAAGAGGTCATCCGGGCTTTTGCAGGAGATCCTGCGGAAGAACACCGGGAAGCCTCCAAATATGCCGCTTCCCTCTATTTGATTCCTCTCCCGAAACTTGCGGATGTGACGATCACTTCGGCATTCCCGTTGGAAATCGGCGTCCAGGCGACAAAAGCCCTGGTCATGGCGGGTTTTTGCACGCGATCAGGAGGAGCCATCATCTGGGTGGCTCCCCAGAAACAGGCAGGCCCCATCATGCCTCTGATCAAAGAAATGGCAAGCCCGGAAAGCGCCGGGGATTTCCACCGGCGACTGATCATCGGGGATGTCCCTGATCATCTTCGATCTTTTGGCATCTCTTATATCATGCAGGTGGTCTATTTCAAGGAGGTAGCCGAAAAGTTCAATATCGTCCATGTGACCGAGGGACTTTCGCCTGATCAGGTGGAGATGATGAAGTTCTCCTATGCTCCCGGCATTCAGGATGCCATTCAGCAGGTCTCTGAAAAGATTCCCCAGGCCGATGTGGCCATCTTCCCATCCGGAGGAAACATCATCCCCGAAGTCCGTCCATAAAACAGCATGGTGCATAGAGCAGAGAGCATAGGGTGAAATTCATAGCTCATAGCTTAAAGCTTCTCTGTGTTTCAAGACTCTATGCCCTATGCTCTTTGCTCTATGCTTTTATGAATCCCAGCCCCTGCAAGATCTCTCGCATGTGGTCGATGTGAAATTTCATATGATGCTCCCCAAGACCCAGGATCCAGGCTTCCAGAGTCGGATATTCCCCGATAGGAGAGTCTTTGAGGATGGGGATGTTCGCCTTCCGGTCGAGCTGCTCCATGGATAAACCCGCTGTAAATTGACATATCCTGTCGTACTCCTTCTCGACCTCCGAGAGAAGTGCGGCAAAGGTCATCCGGTTCCGCTTCTCTGAGAAAAAAGGATCCTCTGCCTTGACGTCGATCCTTGGATTATCTTTGCTCAGAAATGCCTGAAGCGATGGAAGATAACCCAATCCTTCGGGGCCCCAGAGGTGCGAAAGGATCTCCTTCGGCGACCAACGTCCCGAAGGCGCTCTGGAGGCCGCGCCTTCATCCAACCCTTCGCAGAGTTTCTTCAGTTCTGCAACCTTTCCCCTAATAATCTGAACCAATTCATTTCCTGTTAACCTCGCCATACCCGCCTCCTTTCCTTACAATATGAATTACCCCCTCCTTAACAAACTGCCCACCCTCACCCCGAAGGGGAGGGCGATCATCATGGGCTTCGCTTAATCCCTCCCCTTTCAAGGGGGAGGTCAGGAGGGGGATGGGGGTCTGTCAGAGTGCCCCTCAAATCTAGCGATTCCACTATAGGATTCCATCACACTTCATCCTTCACAATCAGCTCATAGTGCCGGACATGCCGGTCGAACCGGGTCAGCAAGGAAGCAGCTTCATCAGCGACAACAGCCTCCTCAACGTCGTCTCCTGCAAACCCTCGTATCGAATTGAGGGACTGCCAGAAGGTGATTACGATGATCTCAACTCCTTCGAGGACTTCCCGCTCCAGAAGCATTCCTCCGGCATATCCATCGACCTTTTAAAGGGTTGGCAAAACATGTTTTTGAGGTGATCGGCGTAGCCAGGAGCCTGAGTGCGCGTCGTTTGGGCTGACCAAAATCGGGCGATCATCTTGCGCCCCCTTGAGGAGCTTCAGCCGGTTCATTGCCGATCACAACAGTCCATGGCCGGATCTCCCAACGGGTAACCAGTCCATTCTTGACATAGGGATCGTTTCGGACGAACTCTTCTACGACAGATTTGTCCAGCACACGAAATACAAGAAGCGCCTTGTCAACCGGATCGCTCAATGCCCCGCCCAGAACGAGCTCCCCCCGGCGGTTTGCCTCCCGGGCAAGCCGGAGATGTACATCGCGATAAGCAGCCCTCCGTGAAATGTAGTCCTCGATCACATAGTAAATCAATGCATAGTAATTCATTACGCCTCCTTTTAATAATCGGTCCATAATTGAATAGACATTTGATTAACCCCACCCCCACCCTTTCCCTCCCCCTGAGAGGGAGGGAAATCGCTACTTTCCTCCCCCTTCAAGGGGGAGGTCAGGAGGGGGATGGGGATTTGACGGAGTATAAATATGTCTTCTCAATTATGGACTCCTTAGTAATTACCTCTCAATCCACTCTTTATTAATTTTACCACGATCAGACCTCCATATGGAATAGAAAAAATATGTACAGGGGAATTAATGGGAATGTCAATAAAATTTCAGGGATACTGCCAAAGGGTAAGTTAATCGTAACGAGGTAAGATATTATTTCATTTGAGATGAAATAAATCTCCCTTACTGAACTTTTGTTAAAGTAGAGATTCGCCCTACTCCAACAAAACCGCGACCACCAAAACCTATCATTGATATGGAATCCCGTTTCTTTGCAATGATAGTAATCGTTGAACTCCAATCAAAACCACTCCCATCGGCGCAAACAATATACCATGCTACATACATTATGGAATTATCGATGATTTCATAAGAAATAGGAGTCTGAGGATCAGCCTGACAACCGCCAGGTTCTGGATTATCATTAGGAGCATATAAGCCGCCTGCCGCAAACCTTCCCTGATCGATTGTTAATGTTCCGTCGTAAAATGTTACCTGTCCAGTTGTCCCTTTATACCAGGAATCCGTTGTCTTGTTTGTAATTGTCCATGTGGTCCCGGGCAGAACTTCGGATAATTTGATTGCCAATTCATTATCCAATGCGTTTTGCAGATCGTTTGAAATCAGGCTATTGCCCGTTTTTTCAATCAATATGTTTTTCGCCAGTACCATGTTCGCGGCAGGTGGGCTGATGGCTCTCATAATAAAAGCCGCCATTTGAGCCCTTGTCGCAGGGAGAAATGGGCAGAACATCGCCTCGCTTACATTCGGTGTGCCAGGGTCATCAGCGCTGCATCCCTGAGTGATTCCGAGGAGCTTGAGTTGTTCAATATAACTACAGAAGTCCGCCCCTATCAATGATTCGTTAACATCACTGAATATCAGCCCCGTGCACACTGCCTGAGCGTTTTGTGCTGTAGATAACCAAATAATACCGATAAGTACCGCTAATGATCTTTTCATATCGCTCTCCGTTTAAGTGTTACAAAACTACGGCATTCCTAAAAATGCCCTGGCCAGGAAGGCGGCCATCTGGTCCCTGAGTACGTCATTCGATGGACAATACATGCCCGCCGCACATCCCTGTGTGACGTTAAGCTCGAGAAGTTTCTTTACATACCTGCAAAAGCCACTGCTTGGGGAGACATCTGTAAACGGTGAGCCAGTATCACAAAGGTTCAAAGCAGGCTCGCCAACCTTAGCCCTTACCAAGAAAGCCGCCATCTGCTCCCTTGTCACAATGCCAGAAGGACAGTATAATCCCACACCACATCCCTGGGTGATGTTGAGTTCAAGAAGTTTCTTAATGTACTTGCAAAATCCACTACCCGCAGGAACATCTGCAAATGGTGAGTCGAGACCGCAGTAGTCAATCGGCGGCTCTCCAAATACTGCTCTCACGATAAACGCGGCCATTTGCTCCCGGGTTACGGGATTATCCGGACAGTATTGTAGTGGAGCTGCTGAACAGCCCAAGGTTATATCAAAATTGAAGATTGTGTATATATAATCCCTGGCCCAGTTTGTCCCTGGTATATCAACGAAATTCTGCACATTCACATTGATAACTCCGTTCATGTCTTCTGTTGGCAAATCATATCCAAATTTATCAGAGCATAAAGACGTATTTCCCAATATTGCAGCGCCCTCTTGAGCATCCGCACGTATGTGAAAATTAATGTTTGAAATTACCCCATTGCCTATCACTGTATTGTTTGCCATCGAAAACAATCCAATCCTCAGTGTCCCTGGCGATATTTCACGGAATACGATTGTTTTCCCTGCGGTGGAACCTACAGGTCCTAACTCCACAACCGGGTTTTCCAGCCGGGTCATGTCATAAGTAATGTCAGTCGATATTGCCGCTACCTCATAACCGGGCACATTAACCAAGGTTAATGGAACAGTAACTGTCGTTCCTGGCGTACTTGTAATCATCCCCAATTTAACAGACGGCACATTTCCGGATGCGTTAGCAATGGCAGCGGCAACATTCGCAGGGTTTAAATCGTTTATCTCCATAGCTATCCCGCTTATTCCAAAATGATTATTGATCACCTTCTGGATTTCTCCGATGCTCGCCGTGCTATCGTTATTCGTATCCACACACCCTCCCACCGGGTTTATTGCAAGAAACATATTCACGGCAGACTGAACCTCGGCAATGTCTACCGATCCATTGGTGTCACAGTCTCCGGCAGCATAGGCAGTTACATTAACCGAGCCATTCAGACCATTGATATTTACACTACCCCCGGCGGGGTTAGAGGCAGAGGGTGTGTTTGTAATAATTGCTGGGCCAAGAGGGGAACCCGTATTTATGTTAAACGTTATATAGGCCACTACTCCATCACCTATGGGTGTATTATTTGACACTGAGAAGATGCTGACACGCCACACAGGTCCGAAGTTACCTGTTATCAATATTTTATCTGCTGCGCTCCCAGCAGGCCCTATGACTGCAGTGGGATTCTCCAAAATTGTTTTGTTATATCCAATATCTATTGAAATGGCTGAGACAGTTGTACCTGCTACATTTGTCAAAATTACCGGGAGGCTGACCGAGTCTCCCCTTCTTCCATTTCCAGTCCCGATGTTCAACAAAGGAACCAAATTGGCTGTATAATCCTGATTGCTCTGATTATTTGTCACGCTGTTGTAAGCTTTTTGAGCCGGTTGAAACGAGTATCCAAATTTTATCGGCTCAACAGTGCCCGACCATCCATAAGGAACCGTTGCGCTATAAAATCCATTGGAATCGGTCAACGGACCACCAGGCAAACCATTCATTAGAACTCCTTCTAATCCGGATGCGCTTAGTCTTACAAAACCCGAAATAGAATAAATATGTATTGTAAAGGTTGCCTCTATCGAATGGTTTGCTGTGACATTCGCAAAAGTGTATGAAGGTATCGGCCCCTGGGATGTACCATCAACCTTAACATCCAGAATGTAATAGCCTTGATCCGGGGTGATCGTAAAAATCTGGTTTCCGCCGTGACTCACTACCACAGGTCCGGAAGGAATGATACTCCCACCTTGGCCTGCCGTTGCATCAATAGTATGGGCTTCAAGAGTCCCGGATAATGATATTTTTAGAATAGGTGTTCCGGGATCATTGGAAGGGATGTTCATGTCTGCGTTCTTTACCCCGGGTATAGTTGGAGCAAAGGCCATATCAACAATACAATTGCCAGAGGGAGGAATTGTTTGCATCGAACAGGTATCATTCAGTTTCTGGAAATCGGAGACGTCATTCCCTGTGAAGGAAATGTTTCCTATATCAAGCGGAGCATCGCCTGTATTTCTAATGGCAAATGAATGCAAGACTGGGGAGCCAATGCTTCCCTGGCCGAAATCAAATCCAGCCGGGAAGAAATCAATCGGAAGTATTTGTTCATCCATAATCAACTGGATATAGCTGAAGAATGGGTGTGATGCTGGCACATCAGAAAAGTAAGGAGTCGGTGAATACGGGGAATTTGGATTTCTAAAGGCCCGTATTGTCATTGCGGCCATCTGCGCCCGGGTGGTGGGATTACTGGGGCAGAACATGTTGGATGGCGAAAATTCATCACATCCTTGGGTAATGTTGAGTTCAGAAAGCCTCTTGATATAACCACAGGCCCAATGAACCACCGTAATATCTGTAAACGGTGAGCCGCTTGCACAATAATCCAGTGGCGGATTTCCTTCCACCCCCCTTATAATAAATGCTGCCATTTGGTCTCGCAGAACGTTATTGCCAGGGCAGTACATCCCTGCCGCGCACCCACCGGAGATGTTGAGCTCAGGAAGTCTCTTGATATATTTACAAAAGACATTGGTTGGAGGGACATCCGTAAATGGGGAACCGCTACTGCAATAGTCTGCCGGGGGCTCGCCTTCCTTAGCCGTCACTATAAAAACCGCCATCCATTCCCTGGTAACCGGGTCATCCGGATGATATAAAGATGTCCAACCATCCACTGAAATAGAAGGCGCCGAATATGATGCTACTGGAATCAGCAATATTCCCACAATGAGTGAGCTTATGATTCTTACACCATTTTTCTTGACGAAGTTTATCATTTTCATTCCCCCTTTGACCAGAGATCCGCATAGCGCAAAGAGCATAGCGCATAGCGAAATCAAAAATTGCCTAAGATTTTTACGTCAAATATATCACTTAAATTCCACTTACGAAGTGGAATAATTTGGAAAACATATTATTTCTAGGTCTTTATATAAAAAGGACATTGACCAACTTATACAAATAAGAGGAGATTTTGTCAATGAAAATTTTTGTAACAATCAGATTTTTACATGATTAATCTGAGAATTTACCTCTAACTTTCACCCAAACTATCTCCCAACTCCTCCCCTTTCAAGGGGGAGGTCGGGAGGGGGATGGGATTATAGCTCCTGATCTACCCCATCCCCACCCTTACCCTCCCCTTGAAGGGGAGGGAATCTTAATGTGGTGACGGGGGAGGTAATTGTTCTGAGAATTTCAAATACGTTTGGTTAGATTTTATTTGGGAAAATTTAAATGCTGTCGTTTGGCGGAAACTCAGGTAAAGCTGGGAGAGCTTTGCAGACCGCTCTAATAATACTGTTAAATTTTCCCGGTCAAAGAGGTCAAAGGAGTTGACTGAAAAAATCAGTCAACTCCTAAGGGTGGGTGAACACTTGGATGGCGAATATGATGCAGTGACAACGCTGAACTAACCGGCGCGCAGCTTTTTTGCACTTCCGGTTGAGCGCTTTAGGTGCGTGGTTTTCTGTGCTACATCGATTAGTGAGAGAAGTGCCTTGTTCACAGCTTCTTCATTGGGGAACGCTTCAGCCACTTCAGGTCTAAGGACAACGATATTCGATGACTTGCGCAAACGCCTCGCATACTTCCCTCGCACAAAGCCTCCGGGGAAGTCTGATAATTTGTACTCTGCCCGCAATTCATCTCTGTTTGTGTGTTTAACCCTCTTCATATATCTTTCTCTCTCCTTTGCTCGCTAAACGAGCGCTTATGATTCGAATCATTTCTTCTTCCTCAGTGTGGGCAACCGCCAGCAACCTATCTCGGTCTGAGACTCCGAAGGTGATATATCGATCTTCGGTAATTGAATGATCTGGATCAGCACCTGTTGCTGACATGGGGTCACTTAGGGCAGTTGCGGCCTCTTCGAACGAGACTTTGTGTTTTCTTAAGTTTAACCTGGCCTTCTCCGGGTCCCATTCGATTTTCACAGTTTTATTATATCCTAATTCTGGTATTAACGCCCAACAATAAGTATACGAATTTACTTTTTTGTTAAAATACCATAATCAACCGGTTAAAACAATTGAAAAAGTCTGCGGAATGTAATGCCTCAGTTATGGTTTTTTATCCCCCTTTGGAAAAGGGGGATAAAGGGGGATTTTAAAATTATGCTTCGAAAATCTCCCCCCACCCCTCTTTGCCAAAGAGGGGTATAAAGGTATATTTATATTATTTGAACCCGTAACTGAGGCATTACTGTGGAATTGAGATACTTTCTTGCCTTATTTTTTTCCTTTGCTCTATAATACACGGTAAAAAAAGAATTCCGGTGTCCACCCCCACCCGCACCCTCCCC
>MGQQ01000135.1 GCA_001798855.1 Deltaproteobacteria bacterium RBG_16_49_23
TCCCGTCGCCGTTGTTTTAATGCTGGATCATTCCGCAAGAATTCCATAACTCCCCCTCACCCCCTCTTAGTCTTAAGAGGGGGATGCTACCCGCACGAAACCCGGAAGGGATTTTTTTTATTGTCGAGAAAAAAGGAAAGTGTTAAGATTAACCTTACCAAAATAATCTTTGGAAAAGTTGAAGAGATGCCTTCCCCGAAGAAGATTTCAATTTGGGTTATTTCTTTTCTTCTCTGCCTTTTCTTCGGAAATTCTGTAAGAATTTCATGGGGAATGACGGCCGAGGAGGAGAAGAAGCTGGGGAAGAAGATCCTTCTCGAAATAGAGAAAAATGTCGAATGGGTGAGAGACCTGACCCTCCAGGCCTATATCAACAGAATCGGCCATTCTTTGGTGGCCCAGGTGAGCCCGAATCCTTTTGAGTTCAAATTTTACCTCATCAACGGAACGGATCCCAATGCCTATGCTATTCCAGGAGGTCACATCTTTCTGACCACCGGGCTTTTAGTCTTGACAGAGAATGAGCAGGAGGTCGCAGGCGTCCTCAGCCACGAGATCTCCCATGTGATGGCGAGGCATGTAGCACAGATGATAGAGAGGGGAAAAAGGCTTAACATTGCCACCATGGCAGCCCTCATCGCAGGAGTTCTTCTGGGCGGAGGGAAAGCCTCTGAAGCGGTGGCGACCACCGCCATGGCCACGGCCGAGGCCCTCGCCCTGAAATATACCCGCGAGATGGAAGTCGAAGCTGATCATACCGGCCTTCAATATATGGTCAAGGCGGGCTATGACCCTAACGGACTCATCACCTTTATGAACAAGATTTACAAGCTCAGCCTCACCTCCGGGCCTAAAATACCCACCTATCTTTCGACCCATCCGGCCATCGGAGATCGAATCTCTCTCATGGAGAATCTTCTCCAGACAGGGCCCAAACCGGCAGGACCTTTTAAAACCTCCGGAACTTATCGAAAGATCCAGGCCAAAGCCTTTGTGGAAGAGAGAGAGCCTCATGTGACGATCAACCACTTTCAATCCATGGTTGATACCAGTCCACAGAATGTGGACGCCTATTATGGTCTGGGCCTCGCCTACCGGAAGGCGGGACGATTAGACAAGTCGATCGAGGCTTTTCAACAAGGACACTTATTGGCTTCAAAAGACAGGGATGTCCTGCGGGAACTGGGGATTGCCGCTTTTCTTTCCGGAAAGACAGATCAGGCGATCCAAAACCTCGAAGCGGTTCATTCGATCTCCAGAAACGGGGATGACCGGAGCGAAGATCTGTCGGCCCTTTATTATCTTGGAAGGAGCTATCAGGAGAAGGGGGATTTCACCCGCGCCCTGCCGCTCTTCCTAAAGGTCAAAAGGGAGCATCCAGGGTGGATCGATGTCCATCATAATCTCGGTTCTGTTTACGGGAGAATAGGCCAGAAAGGACTCTCTCACTTCTATTTTGCAAAATATTTTAAATTGAAAGGTGAAAATAAGAGCGCCCTTCTTCACTTCAGAACCTCCCTCGATTGGCTGGAGCGGGGAAGTCCGGAAAGGGAGGAGGTTCAGAGGGAGATTAAGGAATTGGGAGGGGTGAAATAATAAAGGGCAATTTTCATGTGTAGGGCAAGCCTTTATGCTTGCATGATAAACGGAAATTCAGGGTTTAGGGGAACGCCTCAGTATTGCACAAGAGAAAGGAGAAAAGATGGGGTCTGTTGAGGAATATTGTCAAAGGGCTCTTGAGAGAGGAGTGGACGGGGCAAAGGTGATCGATCCCCGTTCGGTTGCGATTGCCGAATGGGTCAGGCTGAAATGTCAGTTCGGATGTCCGGGATTTGGAAGAAGCCACTGTTGCCCCCCTCACACTCCCACTCCGGAAGTCACCCAGAAAGTAATCAATTCCTATCAGAAGGCGATCCTGCTCCACCGGCGCATCACCCATGGGATCAAAAGGAGGGAGGAGACAAAGCAATTCAATGAGATTCTGGTTCGGCTCGAGATGGATATTTTCCTCGAAGGCTATTATAAAGCCTGGAGTATGACCTCCGGGCCCTGCCGCCTCTGTAAGGAGTGTGATTTAAACAATCTTTGCAAACACGGGATGGAGGCGAGGCCCTCCATGGAGGCCTGCGGGGTGGATGTCTACAAGACGGCAAGGGAGAATGGTTTTCCTATCCAGGTAGTGAAAACACACGAAGAGGAACAGAATATCTTCGGATTGATCCTGGTGGAATAAACCCCATTAGAAATTTTAGCGGGGCATTAAACCCCGCTGGAATCATTCTGAAATGGGATTCACAACCCCGCGGCAGCCGCCGGCCCAGCGGGCCTCTGGCCCGGAGGGAGCAACGGGGCATTATTTCTAACGGGGTAAAAGGGAAGGAAGAGATTGTCCTATGAAGGGGGAAAAGAAGAGGGGAAAGGGAGAAGAGATCGTCAGACTCAACCAAGAGCTTTCGATCCTCAATGCCATCAGTCAGACGGTTAACGAGTCGATTGATCTCGATGAGATCCTGAACAAGAGCCTGGATAAGATTGTCGAAATGACGGAAATCCAGTCGGTAGGCATCTACCTTTTAGAGGAGAGGACCGATGAGCTGATCTATGTGGCTCACAAGGGATTTTCAATGGCCTTTTCAAAGGGGATGAAGCGATTGAAGCTGGGAGAAGGGGCGACAGGGAAGGTCGCCCTTTCAGGGGAGCCCCTCTTTATTGAGGACTATCCCGGCTATCCGGAGGCCATCCCGTTTGCCATCGAAGAGGGTTTGAAATCCCTGGCAGTGATTCCTCTCAAATCGAGAGAGAAGATCTACGGGACCCTCAATATTGCCCGAAAGGAATTTTATCAGTTCCCCCCCTCTGCCAGGAACCTCTTCAATTCCATCGGGCAGATCATCAGCAACGCTCTGGAGAGAGCCGCCCTCTATTCGGAGAATGTCAAGCGACTGGAAGAGCAGAAAACCCTCTATGCCATCAGTCAGGAGATTGCCTCCAAACTTGAGTTGAAGGTGATTTTGAAGAAGATCATTGACAGCGTCGTAGGCCTCCTGGGTGTCGAGTCTGGATCGGTGACCCTCTGGGACAATAGGAAGCTGAGTTATGCGAATGTCATCGTTCATGGACTCCCGGAGTCTTTGATTGGCAGAGAGATTTCAGTTCCTTCTGAAGGTATTGTGGGGGAAATCGTCACAAAGAAATCGCCTGTCCTATGGGCAAATTATGAGCGCCACCCGAATCGTTTGAAAGAACTTGACTCTTACCATTTAAAAGAGGTGTTGGGTGTTCCTCTTGTGGTCAGAGAGATGGTTATCGGGACGATGATGGTCGGCACTTCCGACCCCAAAAGACATTTTGATCAAAATGAAATTGACCTTCTCTTTAACTTCGCCCAGCAAGCGGCCATTGCGATTGGAAATGCTCAACTCTATGAAGACTCCTTAGCCAAGATCAGGCAATTGACGACCCTCTATGAAATTGGGAAAAAACTATCTTCGACACTCGATCTTGACGAATTGCTCAGAAATGCTCTGGAACTCCTCAGGTCTCAATGGGGCCACCCTTTATGCAGCATTCTGTTTCTGGACCGGGAGAAGAATGAACTCTATATCAGACAGGTGATCGGCCGGGACATTAAAGAGGTGGAGCCTATGAGGTTCCGGGTCGGCATCGATGGAATCGTCGGATGGGTGGCCCATGCCGGCGAACCTCTTTGTGTCCCCGATGTATCAAAAGACCCTAGATATATACCGGGTTCTCCGGACGGAAGGTCGGAAGCCGCTTTTCCGCTTAAGGTAAGGGACCAGGTGATCGGCGTCCTCGATGTCGAGAGCAAGGAGATAAACGGGTTTGACGAAGAGGATTTTAAAGTCCTCTCCTCCTTCGCCGGCCAGGTGAGCGTCTTCATTGAGAACGCTCAGCTCTTCTCCGATTTGAGGCAGACCCTCAGCGAATTAAAACAGGCTCAGGATCAGATCATCCAGGCCGAAAAGTTGAGAGCCATGGGGGAGATGGCAAGCGGAGTGGCTCACGATTTCAATAATGTCCTGGCTGCCATCCTTGGGAATATTCAACTCCTGCTCTATTCCTTTGATCATTATGGGCCCGAAGAAGTCCGGGAACGGTTAAAAATCATTGAAAAAGCCTCAAAGGATGGGGCGGAGACGGTCCGCCGTATTCAGGATTTTACAGGGAGAAGAAAAGATAGGGAATTCATTCCTCTTTCCCTCAATGACCTCGTCCATGAGGTAGCGGCTATCACCGAGCCGAGATGGAAGGACCAGGCCCAAAAGAAGGGGGTCCAGATTGAACTGGTCAAAAGGCTTGGAGAGGTTCCTTACATCCTGGGGAATCCATCCGAGTTGAGAGAGGTCTTGACCAACATCCTCTTCAACGCCGTTGATGCCATGCCGAAGGGAGGAACGATCACCCTCTTGACCCAGCCCCATTCGGAGGACTGGGTGGAGATGAGAATTTCCGATACGGGCATCGGCATGCCGGAGGAGGTGAAAAAAAGAATCTTCGATCCCTTCTTCACCACCAAAGGGGTCACCAGCTCCGGACTGGGGATGAGCGTCTCATACGGAATCATCAAACGTCATGGCGGGGAGATTCTGGTCGAGAGCGAATCCGGGCAGGGAACCGTCTTTATCCTCCATCTTCCTACGGGTTACGGGGAAGAGGTCAAAGAGGTGGAGAAGAAGGCCGAGAAACCACTGGGGATGATGCGTTCGGCAAGAATCCTGGTGATCGACGACGAGGAGGCTGTCCGGGACATCCTCTCCCGGATGCTGATGACCAAAGGTCATCAGGTCGAGGTAGCTTCAGATGGGGACGAAGGGATAGAGCGTTTTAAGGAGCAAAAATTTGATCTGGTCTTCACCGATCTCGGAATGCCAAAGGTTTCGGGCTGGGATGTGGGAAGGGCGCTAAAAGAATTGAATCCTAAAATCCCCGTCGTCATGATCACCGGGTGGGGAATGGAGCTGAATCGAGAGAAGATGAGCGAAAACGGAATCGACCTCATCATCTCCAAACCCTTTAACTTCGACCAGGTCACCCAGCTGATCTTCGAAGCCATGGAGTTAAAGGAAAAAATGTAAACAATAATCAATTGCCAATCATCAATGGTCAATTAACAATGTTCAGGGTTTATAGATCATTGTTCATTGGACATTGAGAATTGGTCATTGGTCATTGATTTTTTTGTTTACCACCAGCGCCAGAGAGCAATAATAAAAGTAATCAAGAAGACAAAGACCAGGTTCATATAGGCCATGAAATAGAATACTTTTTCGTGACCCGATTTTTCCTTCCTTTCTCCATGAGGGAACAACTCCGCGACTTGATGGACTTGAGTGATCTTTTCCTCCCCATGGGGCGCCGTGGGCATCATTTCCGTCAGGTCATTGCCTGACGGATGTTTGTTCATGTGACTCCCTTCTTTCCAGAGCCGACTTGAACTCACATCATAGACCTTTCCCTTGTACCCAAAGTAAGCGGGTCTTCCTTCCTTGCCATCGAAGCGAGAAAGTTCTTCCAGTGTGAGCCTCTTTTTATTTTGGGGCAAGGGAGCGGCTTTCTGTTTTTTTAGTTTGGGCCCAATGAAGAAAGTGACGACGGCGGCAGTCGTCACCATGATTGCAAACAGCAATATTTTAATCCCCAGCAGGATACCAAATCTTGTCGTGGAAAAAGCTTCCCAGGACGGAATGCGTGAAATCGTCAGGAACACACCGGTGATCGAGAGAACGATGATCCCAAGCCATCCGAGAATTAATTCTCCCTTCGGAAGGCCCTTTGCCGCATAAGCGGGTTTCAGGAGGATGTGGACATAGAGGATCGTCCCAAACCAGGCAATAGCCATGAGGAGGTGGAGATAGCCAATGATTAACCGTATCATTTTTTGAAGGGGATGGAGGGGACGGTATCGCCCCTTGAGCCTTAAGTCCTCCTTAAAGTACTCCCCGGCCTTTGTTAAGTTTCCCCCGGTGGCTTCCACATGACATCGCCGGCAATCGAATTTCGTTTGTTCGGCATATTCGGGGGTGGCGTGGGAAAGGAGAGGAAGGAAGAAAAACCCAACCATCAACCAGGGGAAAAAGGTTTTCATAAGATCGTTATTATAGGGGAATAAGGTGTTAAGGGCAAGAAAAAGATATGGAGGAATCCCCGAAAAGGGGATTCCTCCATCAGTTATTTCTTGGCTTTTTCACGCAGGTCTGCGGCCCTTTCTTTGATCTCGGTTAGGCTCTGTTGCATCTTGCTCCAGCCATACCACAGGGCATAATCCGGGTTGGCATGGAAGGTCCCCTGGAAAGTCCTCATCCGATGCTCAAGGAACATCACAAAGAGTTTCTGCTCGATCACGGTCGGAGCATCGTGAAAGGTGAGAAGATCAGGGAAAGGATATGCATAGTTTTTCGGTTTAGGAAGGAGGCCCTCCTTGTAGAGGTCAGCGATGATACGGATGGCCTCAGCCATAAGGCGGTCTGCATCCTTGATGATCTGGTCACCTTTTTCCAGTTCTGCCTTCGCAAAGTTGGCGGAGTGGCATTTGTTGCAGGTCTTGAGCATCTTATCCCGTTCTTTTTGCCAGCTTTCCTGAGTCAACCGGGCCACATCAGCAGCCTTCACCACATCGAGTCGTCCGGTCGGTTTTCCATCCGGGTCAAGGACGCCAAGACCCTGAAGGATGGTAGCCCGGTCAGACGTCCACTGTTTGTCCTCAGGCATGGGGAGTCGCACAGCGAGGAACCCCCATGCGGTTCGCACCTCATGGTTTCCATTCGACATATGACAGGTCTGGCAGGTCGGCGCTGATGCAGTTGCTGGAAGCGTTTTGTTCTGTTTCAACAGATATCGAACCCCGTGCTTGGATCCGGAATACATCTCCCATTGTGGGTGATCGAAGCCCATGTGGCAGGTCTGACAGGCCTGAGGCTGCTTCGCTTCCTGAACAGAGAAAGTGTGACGGGTATGACAGGCATCGCAGGAGGCCGCGCCAAACCCAGGTCCGGTCTTCTTTAGCTCTTTAATTTCCGCTTCGGACTTTAATCCGATCTTGTGACAGCCACCGCAGCCTTTCATTCCCTCCATCAAGGACATGGGCTGCCAGTGCGCTGTAGGCATGGCTTTCATTGCCGCCCAGGCTGCGGCGTGCTTTCCGGCCTTAAATTCCTTGACCCGTTTGTCATGGCAGGTGGCGCAGGTGTCGGGTGTGGGAATCTTTGCTTTGGCAACATCTTTGGATGACTTGTGTTCGTTTCCGTGGCAGACGGCGCAGTCGATCTTATTCTTGCTGTGTTTGCTCAGTTGCCAGTCGCTAACAATGCCGGGAGTCACCTTTTTGTGGCACTCCACACAGACCTGGGCAAAGGCCGAAGAAGCGAAGAGGATAGTGAATAGAAAGATGAAGGTCATCCTAAACATAATAGTCCCCCCTTTCTAAAGATAAGATTATTTCATACAAAAATTTTTATACCACAAAATTTGACTGCATATTAATTTTTTACAAAAGCGATCTTTTGGGAACATTCTTTCAATAGATGGTAGGCGGAGCCTCCCTGTTTCAGAATTTTAATCATCCGCTCCGGATCTAAAATGTTAACTCCTGCCAACACGTGGGCCCCTCTATTAAAGAAGGCATGAGGAAGCATGCTCGCGGTGGGACCAATGATGGCCATTCGTTTGCCATGGGTGATCAAAGAGAGAATGGGATCGAAGGTATGATTGACAATGGTCGTCCCTGTGCTGATGACCACCTGGGATTTCTCGAGGGCCGTTTTCATTTCGGATTCAGGTTTGAAATATTTCATCTCATCCGGCCTCAGGGTCTGACGGTTCTTTTCGATAATGAAGAAGGGGTTTCCCATCGCCTTCAGCCTCTTGATATAAGGGGGAAAAGCGCCTATCAGGGAGACCGTCTCATAGGGTTGGATATCCAGGAGGTCGAAGCCATCCTTCCCTTTGAGTAATTCATAATCCCTCTCTTTTCCCGACTCGACAATCCACTGGGAAAGGGCATTCAGCGCGGCCACGCCAATGGCGGTTTTGAGGACGTTGTGATCCAGGGCATAAGGGAGCATCTCCGAAACCGGCCTCCCTTCCAGATTTCCTGCATGGGGCATTCGCGCGGCTGAGGTCGGGCAGCAGACCGCTTCCGGAATCTCCCCGATAGGTGTGAAGGCACAGCCCCCGTGGCCGGTTGATAATTTTATCCCGGTAAAGAAAATGCCAATGACGAGGTCATCGACCCGCACGTCCTGAAGCGGAGCAGGGGCCTTCTCTTTAATGATATCGATCGTTTCAGCGATGACAGACATGACGCACACTGACTGGAATAATGGAATATTGGGTTCTAAAGAAGCGATTTATTGCTTTGATTAAATAAACCCATCATTCCATTCTTCCAGTCTTCCATTATTCCTCTATTCCTCTATTCCTCTATTCCTTTTTCATCGCAATTTGGAGCACATCGATGATGAAGAGGATCACTCCGATGAAGAATCCCAGCCCTGCGATGAAGACAGCGATGAACCAGGGTTTCATAAAACCCTGAACCGTGAGGAAATCGATGCCCAATCCTCTCTGCATATAAGATTGAATCACCCCTGCCACTCCAAAGGCCAATCCTAGGGTCAGCATCATGCTCACCGTAATCCAGAAAACCCAGAATCCTTTCCTTTGGTTAAATTGTTTCAGCCCTTTCAATGCAGGAAGGGCGTAATAGATAACGGTCAGGATGAGCATGGCATAAGCGCCGAAAAAAGCCAGGTGGCCATGAGAGGCGGTCACCTGAGTGCCATGTGTCCAGCGGTTGACTTGCGGTAATGTGTGAAGCATCCCCATCACTGCAGCGCCGAAGAAGTGAAACAGGGCGCATCCAACCGTCCAGTAGAGAACCAAACGATTGGTGATCTCCAGTTTTTTGTGCCGCACATGATTGAGTGTGTCAAAGACCATTAAGACGATTGGAACGGGTTCGAGGGCGCTGAAGATCCCGCCCCACCATAGCCAGTATCCGGGAGTTCCGATCCAATAATAATGGTGGCCTGTCCCGATGATTCCGGTGATCAGGACAAGGGCCACTTCGACATAAAGCCATTTCTCTATGACTTGGCGTTCCACCCCGGTGATCTTGAGCAGGACAAAGGCCATGAGAGAGGCAGCAATCAGCTCCCAGGCCCCCTCCACCCAGAGATGGATCACCCACCACCAGTAGTAATAGTCGAGAGTAAGGTTTTTAAAGAAGGGGATCCCAAAGAGCCACATGACCGCCAGCATGACAATCCCTCCCAGGAGCATGCCCTGGATGGCGGTCCATTTCTTCGTCCGGATCATGGTCATGAAGACATTGAAGATAAAGATCAGGGCGACGACTACAATGGCCCATTTTAATTCAACGGGTAACTCCAGGAGAGGCCTTCCTGCTGTCCAGCCAAAGAGAAATCCCACCACGCCCACCAGACCTCCGATGAGAAGAAGCCAGAATTGAAGGTTGGCTAACTTTTTGCTGTACAGTTCCGTTCCCGACTCTTCCGGGACGATATAATAAGTGCCTCCCATGAATCCGAAGATCATCCAGACCACCAAAAGGTTGGTATGGATGGCCCGGGCGGTATTGAAGGGAATGATTCCGATCAGGGGGTCCGGCCAGATATATTTCAAAATGAGAAGGAGGCCAACGACCACTTGAAGTCCGAAAAAGACTGCCGAAATGACGAAATATTTCGATGCCACTTTTTGCGATTCGAAAACCATTTTTTTTCCTCCTTTTCCGATTTCGGATTGCGGAGTGCGGATTGCGGAATAAAACCATTTGATCATGAATTAAAATTCCGAAATCCGAATTCCGAAATCCGCATTTATTTTAGTCCTCCCAAGAAGCTGGCCAGCGCTTGGACCTCATCTTCGGAAAGCTGCGGATAGGCCGGCATCTGCGTCATTGGGTTGATTGATTTAGGATTTATAATCAGATTCGAAAGCCACTTGGTATCCCGTTTCGTGCCAATGTGGGAGAGATCGGGGCCGATCACTCCCCCCTGTCCCCCGATTCGGTGGCAGAGATCACAACGGTTTTGATTGTAGACATTCTTCCCCTTTAAAATCTGGGCTGTCTCTTCGAGGGGGGCTCCTGTTACTTTTGCCACGGTGATGGGTTTGGGCGGCCACTCATTGGTATCGATTGCATCCACCCATTTAAAAAAGGTTATGAGATTCTTTATTTCATCGCCAGATAGTTTCTGGTTGGGCATCTTCCTTCTCTGGGGATCCGTAGATTCCGGATTTTTCAGAAATATCCTCAGCCAATTCTCTCCCCGTGAGGAATAAACCTTGGTCATATCAGGAGAGTAATAACCTCCAATGCCGAGGATCGTATGGCAATCGTTACAATTATACTTATGCCAGACCCTCTTCCCCCGGACGACCTCATCCGTTAGTTTATCGGTGTTCGTCCGTTTGGGGATGGTGGTGTGGGTGTCGATGGTGAGCCAGATGAAGATGGCCGTGCAGACCGCCGTTCCCCAGATAAAGAAATTGCGCGCTGTCTTCCTCTCCATAAGAAACCTCCTTTTTACCCCGCGAAACTTTAATGAGGGGAGTGATTCAGGTTAGAGAAAAAATCATAGATTCAAAATCTTATTGAAATATATAAAAAACCTTGACTTAAGTCAAATTTTAAAAAAAAGGGACATCCAGGGTGTCCTAAAAATAATAAAATCTAATTCGAGCGATTTATCATCCGGGCCTCACCCTCCCCTATGTCTTGGCGTTTTTACAAATCGATGTCTCACCGGGGAAGGACTTTGAAATCCTTTCCTGTTATCCAAAATCATCATGTCGATAATCTCCCCGCAAAAGATACATCGCCATCCCCAAAAATAGTCGCTGGGACCATAAAATTTCTCATAGGCCATTTCACCACAGCAGCGATCGCACTTCATACCGACCTCCTCATCAATTGAATTGAAAATGAATTCTCACCCCCACCCTCGCCCTCCCCCATCGAAGGGGGAGGGCGAGGGTGGTTTCGTTCAATAGCCAGTCCATTCAAAGAGGACAGGGGGGTCCTTTTTGTTTATCCCTTGATGTTCTCTGAGAAGATCCTCCTTCGGGATACAATTAAAGAAGTCCGGTTTTATCCGGTCTTCCTTGAAAGGTATTTGGATACAGACTCGGATATTGAGATTTTTAAATATTCCGTGATCGAATGGATCGGGGCGGCACATCTTTGTCTTGACCTCCGCTTGTTGAGTTCTCATTTGAGCAATTTGGGTGTTGACCGGCAAGCGCCCCGCAAGCCCTGTCTTGTAGGCGGGGTAAAGGGGCGCAATATAAATGATATTTCATTTCCGGGAAGCCCCGTCCTGTGGACGAGGAGCTTCAAATGTAGCCGCACCCTACCCCCTATAGTAACCGATAGGGATAAGCGCGCTTTGTCCACTCACTCGAAGGGTGCCTGGCCTGAAGTTCCTCGTAGGCGTCCTTCAAAGGTTTTGGTTTGTGGGTGCTCTTATATCCACAGACCCCTTTCAGATAGATGGCCTCCGGAGCGGAGTCGCTCTTAGGAGCCTCTTTCAAGATTTGATCCAGAATTGTGAGAGCTTCGCTAAACTTCTCCCGGTCATAATGGCTCTTTGCAATGCCCAGCAATAACGACGGAATCAATTCCTCGGAAGGGAGAAAGCCGACCGTTCGCTGGTGTTCCTTTCCGTCAGGATCAAGCGTGATCAGGGTCGGGGTCCATTTGAGGCTGAATTCCGCGGCAAGCGGTTGAGAATCAAAAGCTACCCGCAGAGGAATCATATTCTTTTCAATAAACGCAATTACTTTTTCGTCCGGATACGTCACGGCATCCATCTGGTTACATCCAATTCAACCAGGGTTAAAGAAATCGAGCAGGATATGTTTATTCTCCGTCTTAGCGCGGGCCAGGGCCCCATCCATCTTCGTCTCCCATATGATTGTTTTTCCCATGGCATTTCCTCCTTTTAGCTGAGTTTCCTAAAAATGGTTTAGAAAGTAAATCGGGTGAAGACCGTATTTTTAGATTAAATCATCTGTATCTTGCTTAAATAAGCGCTTTTCCCGCCCTTCAGACAGGGACAACGTTTTTCTTCCTTATTCGGTAAGTCACTTCTCCCCACCGGCATTTTGTTCCGAGAGAATCGATTCAGTCAATTTAAGGATTTGATCCCTGGTCGTTGACCCTTTTGCCAGAAAGTGATTGGCCTTGTATTGATTTGCGGCCTCCCGGTATTCCGGCAGATCATAACTGGTGAGAATGATGATGGTCGTAGACGGGTATTGCATTTTTATCTTTCTTGTCAATTCAAGGCCGCTTTCGCCGGGCAGCTTGAGGTCCATAAAGATGATATCCGGGGGAGAGGCAGTGAGCTTGGCGAGTACCTCTGCTCCATCTAAAGCTTCTGAAATTTCTATCTTTGGAAATCGAAAATGTAAGGTGTCCCTGAGGATTTGCCGGTACATGGCGCTATCTTCCACAATTAAAACTTTAACCATAGGGGTTTTCCTTCTTAAATAGTTTTCTTGGACTTTACACCCAATCAATAAAATGATAAATAAGGTGTGGCATGTATTTCAGTCCCCCAAACACAGTATTTTCGGAAAAATAGGGGGAAACGGAGAGTTTATGAGCTCAAAATATCGAATCGTAATTGCGGAAGACCACACCATTCTCAGGGAAGGGTTAAAAGCCCTCCTCTCATCCAGCCCCGAATTTGACATCGTGGGAGAGGCCGGGGATGGCCGGGAAGCCATCCGATGTGTTGAGAAATATAAGCCCGATCTTATCTTGACCGACCTTTCCATGCCCCGGATGAATGGGATGGAGGCTATCGGGGAGATTAAAAAGCGATCTCCAAAGACGAAGATCCTGGCCCTCACCATCCATAAGGCGGAGGAGTATATTCTCACCACACTCAAGGCCGGAGCTGACGGATATCTCCTGAAGGACTCCACTCATGCCGAACTGGTCATGGCTGTGAAAAAAGTTTTAAGCGGTAAGCATTTTATCAGTCCAGAGATCTCTGAAAAGGTGATCGAGGGATATCTGGAGGGAAGAAAGGCCTTAAAGACTCAAACTCCATGGGAGACACTGACTCATCGAGAACGGGAAATCCTGAAATTGATCGCAGAGGGGTTTAAGAATAAGGAGATCGCGGATGATCTTTGCATCAGCGTGAAAACCGTTGAGAAACATCGCTCCAACCTCATGGAAAAACTGAACCTCCATAATGTTCAAGCCCTTACCGCTTTTGCCATCGAGCATGGCATGGTGACACGGGAATAAGTAATTTCAAATTGCAAATTGCAGATTTCAAATTGAAACATAAAATGCATTTGTTCAGCTCGCTTCAATCTGCAGTTTGAAATTTGCGATTTGAAATTTGAAATTTAAATTGGCCAGATTCCCCTTATAGAGGTTCCTTTTCCTACTGTTGATTCAATGAAGAAGGTTCCCCCTGAGAGTTCGGTTCGTTCTTTCATGCTTGCGAGCCCCAGCCCGTGTTTTATATTTTCCATATCAAATCCCACACCCTTATCCTCTATGGATATTTCAATTTTGTCCTCTGTTTTTCTGAGAGAGAGGCGGACCCTATCCGTTTTGCTATATTTGGCGATATTATTAAAGGCCTCCTGCACTATTCTGAAAAGGGCCGTTTTCAAAGAATCGGGAATTTCTTCTTCTGCTATCAGGATCTCCTTTTCAATGCCGATGTGGGAATAGATTTTTTGAAATTCTCTGGAAAACCACCCAATGGTTGATAGAATCCCGATATCATCGAGGATAGAGGGCCGCAGGTCCATTTGGATTCTTCTTGCCTCTTCCATGCCATTTCGAGCCAGAGAGAGGATGTCTTTCAACGAAATTCCGTGATGAGAGGTTTCTTTTTCTATTTGGCTTAACTTACTCTCAAGGCCGAAGATAATCGCAGCGAGTGTCTGTCCAAGCCCGTCGTGAATTTCCCGGGCAATCCGTTTTCTTTCTTTTTCCTGGACAGTTAAGAGCTGAGAAGAGAGGGAACGGAGCCGATCCTCGGACGCCTGCAGCGCTTCGTTGGTTTTTGTCAGTTCCGCCGTTCTTTCCAGAACCCGGTATTCCAATTCATCGCGCGACTTGCATAGTTCTTCCTCGGCCCGCTTGCGCTCGGTGATGTCCCGGATGATTCCGGTGACGAAGACTCCCTCCTTTGTTTGCCAGGAAGCCAGGGAGAGTTCGAGAGGGAATTCACTTCGGTCCTTCCTAAGGCCGAACATTTCGACCGTTTTCCCGGTGATTTGTCTATCAGTTGTGAGGCTCAATCGGTGAATTCCACTCAGATGAGCTTCGCGAAATCGATCGGGCACGATGGAGAGAAGCGGCTTGCCCATCATCTCTTCCGCAGGATAATCAAAAATGACTTCTGCCGAACGATTCCAAGAGATGATATTTCCACTACTGTTAATAGCGACGATAGCATCTCCTGCCGTTTCAACGACCGAACGGAACCGTTCTTCATTATGTTTCAGGGCTTCTAAGGTCTGACTCTTATGGAGAGCAATGGAGGCAATTTCACCGAAAGTGGTCGCTATCTGTGCCTCATCTTCAGTAAACCCGCCCGGTTTATTTGCCAGGCCCATCAATCCGATGACTTTCTCTTTGACCATCAAGGGAGCAAATAAGACATTATCCAGGCTCACATGGCCTTCCGGCATAAATTTCATATATTCGCTTTTGGAGAAGTCATTGTCAAAAACCGTTTTGCCCGTTCGGTAGGCTACTTCGCGCAGCCCGCGGATGGGCATGGGGAGGTCCTGGGCCACCGTGCATGGCAACCCCCCTGAATCCAGAAAGACAACCTCATTCTCAGATTCATCTTTATTTAATAGGGAGATATACCCGGCCTTTGCACCGATGAGATTCTTGCAAGAATCAAAGATGGATTGGGCGGTTTCTTTGAATTCTTGGTATTGAAGTATTGCTTGTGTGCTCTTCAAGAGAGCGGAAATGACCCTCTCCCGGCGCCTGGATTCCTCCAGAGCGATTTTTAAATTCTCCTCAGCGCGCTTGCTCTCGGTGATATCATGGCTATAGATCCGCAAGCGTTTGCCATTTAAAACGTGGCTAATGGTCTGCTCATACCAGGTCTCACCGATCTTTGTTTCACGAACCCCTCCCACTTTTTTTTGGTTTTTATCCCTCTCGGCGAAAGATTCTATACCTGCCAGCCAGGGATGGCAGAATCCGACTGTCTGAAGGTCAGGGAGTAATTGTTTGGCCGCCGGATTAAGGTAGAGCACATGGCCGGTCGAATCTGTCTCCACAATAGGATTGGGATTCACTTCAGGGAAGGAGGCGAGGTGAATCATTTTATCTTCCATCCGTTTGCGCTCAGTGGTCACCTGAAAATAGACAGAGATCCCATTCTCATAGGGATACACTCTAACATCGTACCAGTTCTCATAGGGCTTCACACCAAAGTAGGCCTCGAAAGCCATGGATTTCCTGGAAAGGATCGCTTCGGCATATTTTTCTACGAAAACAGATCCCTTGGCTTCCGGAAAGGCATCCAAAAGTTTTTTCCCAATGATCTCCTCGGCTTTCCGGCCTAAGAGCCTGGCGGCTGCATCGCTAAAGTAGGTGACAACCATTTCATCGTCGAGTGTAAATAAGCCGTCACTGAAACTTCCCAAGATGTTGGAGAAGCGTTCGCTGGATTTCCGCAGTGTCTCTTCGTTTTGTTTCAAGTTCTTAAATAAAAGATTGTAGGGCTTTGTAAGACCTGTCTCGATGAGAGCTTTATAGATGAGATAAAATGAGATGATCTTGAGGTAATGGCCGACCAGGTTTGAGAATCCATAAGCATGAATATAAAACGTAAAGGCTAATTCAGAGGCGATGGTCAGTATGATGGACCCAACTACCCATTGCAGAACCTTTTGATCGAACTCTTTCCGATTCTTAAGAAGGTGAACAATAGAGCCAAGAAGAATCAGCGAGATAATATATTCACTCACCCTCTTAAATGGAGTTAACCCAACCCCTTCGATGAAGCAAACAGGGAAGACCTCCCGGTAAAAGATAGAGACAAACAGAAGAGAAGTGGCTATCGTGTATATGGAAAAGACTAATTTGACGTTCAACTTCCGCCTGAGAAAGAAGGGAGCAATAAACAGCGAGATGCTTCCCATGTAACGGGCAGCGATCCAAAGTTGGGTAGGTAGATTGGTCTCATACCCTTGAAATACCCCCATGCCTTTATAGCCCAGGGTATGAATCAGATCTATTGTAGCGACAAAGAGGAAGGCAATACCTACGAAAAGGAGATAGTTATTGTCAATAAAACGGCGGGAGTTCCAGGCAATCATAAAGATGCCACAGGCTATGACGATGGAGAATAATTCGGCAAGGCTATGGAAGAGGGGATAACTGTATAGGCTGGTCAGGTATAATCCAAGAAAGACGAGTATCCCCATAAGTATAGATAAATATCTTTTAGAAAAAATAGATTGAATTTGCATCTATCAACCTCTCCATGGATAAATTAGACAGAATTTTAACATAAAAAAGGGAAGGAAGTGCAAATTTATTGAATTTTATGGGGGAGATGATTAATTATTAATTAAATTGAGCGATTTAAATAAATTTAATCGTAGGGCAACCCTTTAGGGTTGCTTATAATGCCTTCCTGTGGCAGGCAGGCAAGGCTTAAGCCTTGCCCTACAGAAACACCTAATGGGTGTTCTTAAAACGCTCCAGTATTACCGAGGCTACTACAGGTTATTTCAATAAGAATCGCTCAATTTAGGTATTAATTAGGGTTGGGGGTATAAAATAGAGAATAATAAGGAGGGATGGCCATGAAAATTCAAAAATGTTTAATCTTGTTTGTATCTTCTGTAATGTTTCTACTATCCGGATGTGCAACCACTCGGCTCACGATACCTTTTGATCTCGAATCAGCGCAGCCCGGAGGTCAGGTAAGTGTTAGAGGTAAAACAGTAAAACTCCTTGGTTCTCCGGTTTCCATTGGGAAACCTCTGCCATCAGTTGAATTAGTGGATGCGGTGAGCGTGAATTCAGTGGATTTATCGAAGGAGAGAGGCTCTATTCTTTTTCTGAGCATTGTTCCGTCAGTCGATACGCCGGTCTGCGAGGAGCAAACCCATTACCTGGGTGAAAAGGGGGATAAACTTCCGGGCAATGTCAAACGCATCACGGTCAGCCGGGATATGCCTTTTGCTCAGAAACGA
This sequence comes from Deltaproteobacteria bacterium RBG_16_49_23, assembly GCA_001798855.1. Lineage (GTDB taxonomy): Bacteria > Desulfobacterota > BSN033 > BSN033 > UBA1163 > RBG-16-49-23. The sequence goes on from MGQQ01000135.1 coordinate 17,254, forward strand.
TTTGCGAAAGAAGCTAAACTTACCAATATTCAATACCTGTCAGATTACAAGCAAGGCGAATTCGGACGCTCCATAGGGCTTCTTACAGAAGGATCGATGCTTCTTGCACGCTCTGTCATCCTCGTGGACAAGCAGGGCATTGTTCGGTATATCCAGGTTGTCCCTGAAATGAGCCATTTACCCGATATGGAAAAGGCGTTTGAGATGGCCATAAAGTTGGCAGGGGGAGGATAGAAAAATGAAAAATGGTGTCAAAAAATGGTTTCAGGCATGACCATAGTGAACGACTTAAGTAATGTGACATTCTTATAGCTGTCATTCTGAGCGAAGCGAAGAATCTCAAGGCTGCGAGACCCTTCGCGAGCGCTCAGGGTGACAACTTTTTTAAGTCGTTCACTATAATTTCCTATTTACTGGCAATGGCATGATAGAGTCCTCCTGAATAATGAACCCTGTTGTTGCATTAAATTCGGCGCCTGAATTTATCAAACCCTTACCCAGAGAGGAATGGCTTTAAAATCAATGTCGTCCCCTGGATCAATCCAAGAGTGACCTTTGAAAGGTATCCTCAAAAGAGCCTCCGGCCCATAGGGGCCTACGCCCCGGAGGGTAGAAACAGCCTTTTTATGGGGGTATGCAGTTGATTCAACCGCATCTTTATGCAACAACGGGGTGAACTTACGGCCTTCTTGCCGTGACAATTCATTATCAAAATTGACGTCTCTGTCAATAGTTAATAATTATTTAAACCTTTTAATGGGTGACCCCGTGCCCGTGTCCTTGAACTAACCGGAGTGGCACCGGAGAAGATCAGCCATCTGTCTCCGAGCCTGTTCAACGGCTTCTCTGGCAGGTTCTCCTGCCCAGTGATGGCTGAAAGGGTTGCCGTAATGTCGATTCAGAAAGGGCTTCATCGCCTCCGCCACTTCAGGAGCGATTGGTGTGCCGGCATTGAAATCGAGGTAGATACGATTTGAAATCATAAATTTACTCCTTGGATTTTCAAAAACCCCAACGCAAACTCAAATAAACGTTGGTATTATCTTTAAACTGCCCGAAAAAGGTATGGTCTTTCTCACCGAAGAATATGTTTGCGCCCGCCTCAGCGGACCAGTGGTCGGTAATTTTATAATGAATATTGGGCCTAACGTAAACGCCCTGATCCGAAGGCGAATAGAATGTGAACAGCGAAAGTCTAAGGTTTTGGTACATGAGAAGTTTTGTTAGCCGGAGAGTGATCACGTGCCGGTACTCATCAGCGGCTTGACTGCCTCGGGGAAGGGTGCGCTTATAGGCGCCGTAATCTAACATCAGCTCCAAGTAATATTGGACTCCCATATTAAAGTCTTTGGCCAATTCTTGCTCATATCCTGTAAAAAACCGAAACTGACTATTCGGTATGAAAAGGTCCTTTCCGCTTCGGTCATCTCGCGAGTCGTAGTATCCCATCTCAATATTTCCAATTCCCTTCCAGACCTTTCCTCGGGCGCTTAAGCCGTATGCGGAAAGGCGAGGGAAAGTCGCTTTCCCCGCTTGAGGGTCAAATCCCACCGGGCTCTTCCAGAATCCATTGTAGCCATACAGAGCCAAACCATAACTTTTAATGTCACGGTATAAGCGCAATGCGATTTCGGAATCCTCAAACCATTCATCACGCTTTCGTGGATAAATCACTGCGTCTTCGCCGGCCAACCGGCCCAGTTGCGGATTGAAATAGGATAGCCGTTTTCCGTCAATGAAACGGTCTGGATTGAATCGCGGGGTGTAAACGAAATCGAAGTTTACGGCCTTTGTGTAAAAGCTCGCCTTAAGGGCATCCGAGGGGGCCTTTAAATATTCATCGTTGCGACCGATGAAGAAGGACTTATAATCTTTCGGAAATAAATCGTTAATAAAGATATAGTCTCCTGTCCCCCACGTCAGTATCTGCCTTCCGACCTTCAGGTCCATGAAATCGAATGGAGTGAAAATTGCGTTGGCTTCCCGAAGGTCAACGTCCGCCCCTTCCACCGCTCCATCATAGAGGAAGTCACTCTTTATTCTGAACTTCGCCCAACCAAGAGCTTTGAAGAGGTGAAGTTGAAGCCTTGTTTCCCCCAAGGTCGCAGTCTTGGATTCGTGTGGATCATCCTGCGTGCGAAGACCGCCGCGAGCCTCTAAAAATCCGTGGAGTTCAAACGGAAGCGTCTCCAGGAATGATTTCCACTTCCTTGAGGTTCCATCAGAAGAGGGTTCGATCCGGGTTTCGTCCCCTCCCTGTTCTTTTCCCGCCTCTACCTGGGCACTGACGCCGCCGGAACTTTCAATCAGAAGCAGGAGAGAAATTCCAAGAATGACGACGCTTCCATAAGCAAATCTCCTCACTTAATCCACCTTTCAGGAGGGTTTCGTAGATACCGTTCGGTGAAGATATTGTCTTGAAGACCGACGTTAAATGAAA
>MGQQ01000136.1 GCA_001798855.1 Deltaproteobacteria bacterium RBG_16_49_23
AAAGACGTTAAAGGCAGCCTCATCATTCCCAAGGAATACCCCCCAGAAATGAATGTGGACGGGCAGGCCCCTCGAGTCGGAGTGTTCGTCTGTCACTGCGGAACCAATATTGCAGGAGTGGTCAGTGTCCCCAGAGTGGTCGAGTATGCCAGGACGCTTCCTGATGTTGTTTATGCCGAGAATAACCTGTATACCTGTTCGAACGACACTCAAGTAAGAATCAAAGAAAAAATTAAGGAGCATCATCTCAATCGCGTGATCGTCGCCTCTTGCACGCCGCGGACTCATGAGCCCCTCTTTAGGAACACGGTCAGGGAAGCCGGGCTCAATCCCTATCTTTTTGAAATGGCCAATATCAGGGATCAATGCTCCTGGGTGCATATGCAGGAACCGGAAAAAGCATCCGAAAAATCCAAAGACTTGGTGAGAATGGCCGTGGCTAAAGCCCGCTTGCTGAATCCTCTCCAGAAAAGGGCTGTCCCCATCGTCAAATCCGCCCTGGTTATCGGCGCTGGGCTTTCCGGCATAACAGCGGCCATCGAGCTGGCCAACCAGGACTTTGATGTCTATTTGGTTGAGAAGGAAAAAGAACTGGGTGGAAATCTGCGACATATCCACTATCTAATCAGCGGAGAAAATCCCCAGGAAAAATTGCTAAGTCTTATCGAACGGGTGAAAAGCACGGAGAAAATCCGTCTCTACACAGACGCCAAGATCGAAAAGATCGAAGGCACGATCGGAAATTTCCAGACAACGGTCACCGCCGGAGGAGAATCCAAGGAATTCAAGCATGGAGTGGTGATCGTTGCGACCGGAGCTCAGCAGTATAAACCCCAAGAGTACCTGTACGGACAGCATGACAAAGTGATCACCCAACTGGAGCTCGAGCGGCGCCTCGGCCCCAGCGGGGAGTGGTCAAAGGGCGGGAAAAACGGCGTTCCCAAGAACATCGTGATGATTCAGTGCGTCGGCTCCCGGGATGAGGAAAGACCCTATTGCTCCCGAGTTTGTTGCACCGAAGCCGTGAAAAATGCCCTGAAAGTCAAGGCGATCTCCCCCGAGGCCAATGTGTATATATTGTTCCGGGATATCAGAACGTACGGATTCAGAGAAAGCTATTATTCCAAGGCCAGGCAACAGGGAGTCATGTTTGCCAGGTATGAAGAAGATAGAAAGCCAGAGGTATCACGGAATGGGAACGGATTGAAGGTGGTCGTATTTGATCAGACTCTAAGAATGCCCTTAGAGCTGCCTGCGGATCTCGTGGTGCTGTCTGCGGGAATCGTGGCCGATGAGGGGAACGAGGAAATCGCCAAGTTCCTAAAGGTCCCGCTCACCAAGGAGAAGTTTTTCCTGGAAGCCCATATGAAGTTGCGTCCGGTCGATTTTGCCACAGATGGAGTTTACCTCTGCGGCCTAGCTCATTCGGCCAAGGCCATCGAAGAGAGTATCATCCAGGCCCAAGCCACAGCTTCGAGGGCATCCACCGTGCTCTCAAAGGACAAGGTCGAGTTGGAGGCGAACATTTCCCAGGTCGTGGATGAGAACTGCGACGGCTGTGCGTACTGCGTGGAACCGTGTCCTTATCACGCCATCACGTTGATCGAATACATGAGCAAGGGGGCCGTGAAAAAGACGGTTCAGGTGGATGAAACGGCTTGCAAAGGGTGTGGGTGTTGCATGGCGACTTGTCCAAAGAAAGGGGTCTATGTCAGAGGCTTTACGCTTGAACAGCTGACTGCGCAGGTGAATGCGGCCTTAGGAGCAATTTGATGGGCGACGCGTTTGAACCTTTGATCGTGAGTTTTTGCTGCAATTGGTGTTCCTATGCGGGAGCGGACCTCGCCGGGGTGTCCAGATTGCAGTATCCTCCCAATATCCGAATCGTCAGAGTGATGTGCTCCGGAATGGTCCATCCCAACATGGTCATGGATGCTTTTACTAAGGGTGCGGATGGCGTCCTGATCTGCGGTTGTCACCCCGGGGACTGTCACTACGAGGAAGGAAATCTCAGAGCCGAGAAAAGGGCGGAAGCGATCACCCTCATGCTGGAAGATTTCGGCTTGGAAGAGGCCCGGTTTCGGTTAGAGTGGGTTTCGGCGTCTGAAGGCCCCAAATTTGCCCAAGTCGCCCGAGATTTCACCAAGAAAATCAAGGAGTTAGGGCCAAGCCCGTATAAAGCCTGAATCGAGGGAGTTTAAGATGCCTGATTCCTCCCGAATCATCAGCGGGAAAAAATTCATGTGGGACGGGGTTGTCTATCCGACTCAGGAAGAAGCTCAGGGTGTTGTAGAAAAATACAGGAAGGATAATTTTGAGGTTGAATCCGAAGAAGAAGAGAACCAATTTCTCGTTTACACAAGAAGAGCGGTCAAAGAAATCGTGCTGGACGGCAAACCGCCGGCCTAACCAGGGCACGATCCCGGCTATCCGGCGACTGTCGGCAGGGCTATTTCTGGAATTGCCCGGCCACGGAATGGTTGTCTTGGAAGCGGACGATTCCGCGTTCTGAAGATTGTTTCCGGCACATCTCGTAAGGGACGACGGCCCTAAAGGATATGGGCCAGGGACCGATGAGGGATATTCTTTACTAGGGGACCATTATTATAATAATATCAAAGGGGGATGTTGCCTTGAGGACTGACGATAACCTCACCAGGGAATTCTTAAAGAATCTCTTGGACAGCCTGGAGGGGGGAGTCCTGGCCGTCGATAGAGCTATGAGGATTACCGCGTTCAACCGGGCGGCGGAAGAGATAACGGGTTTGAATCGGGAGGAGGTGCTGAACAAGGAATGCCGGCAAGTTCTCAAGGGCGAGCTCTGTGAAGATGAATGTCCTGTGAAAAAGGCTATGGAAACAGGAGAACCAGTCTATAGTTACGAGATCATGATCACAAATAAAGGGGGGAAGAAAATCCCGGTGAACGTCTCCACATCAGCGTTGAGGTCCAGCAGCGACGAGATCATCGGAGCGGTGGAAAGCTTCAGGGATCTAACAAAGCACAAAGGCTTGTGGGCAAAACTGCGCGAGGAAAGGAATAGAGCCCAGCAGTACCTCAATATTGCCGGGGTCATCATCATGGCCATAAATGAACAGGGCTTCATCACTCTGATGAATAAAAGAGGGTGTGAAGTCCTGGGTTATAGAGAAGAAGAGATCATCGGGAAGAACTGGTTTGATCTGGGCGTCCCGGAAAAAGCCAGGGAGAAGAGAAAGGCCACTTTCCGGAGGGTGATGGCGGGAGAAGAGAAAGAAGAAGAGGACTATGAGAATACAATTGTAACGAAGACCGGCGAGGAAAGAATCATCGCCTGGCACAATACCACACTGTTAGATGAGAGGGGCCTGATCATCGGTACGCTCAGTTCAGGTGAAGACATCACCAAGCGCAAGGAAACAGAGGTGGAATTGATCAGGGCCGAAAAGTTGACTTCGTTGGGCCAGCTGGCCGCCAGCGTCGCTCATGAAGTGAATAATCCATTAGCCGGGATTCTGGTCTATACCACGCTCCTCCTCAAAAAGTATCAAGCAAAGAAGTTGCAGACCGAAGAGACAGCCATTCAGCTTTCAAAAATGAAAAAAGAACTGGAAAGGACATCCAGGATCATCAGAAACCTTCTCGATTTCTCACGCCAGTCCGACGCTGATATGAAGCCGACAGAGATCAATAAGGTGGTTGAAGCGGCCCTGTTGTTGGTCCGACATCAGATCAGCCTCGAAAACATTAAACTGGAGATGAAATTAGGAGAAGGCCTTCCTCTTGTCCTAGCGGGTTTCGACCAGATTCAGCAGGTCCTGATCAATCTCATCCTGAATGCCACTCAAGCGATGCCCGAGGGCGGTAAGCTATCAGTCGCCACTTCGGCCGCCAAAAACATTCGAATCGGCGAATCACTCAAAAATACCGTTCGGATCGATGTCACAGATACGGGGGTTGGCATTCCCAAAGAAAACCTGGGCAAACTGTTCACCCCCTTCTTCACGACCAAAGAAAAAGGCAAAGGTGTCGGACTGGGATTGCCCGTTGTTCACGGGATTATGGAGAGGCATAAAGGAAAAATTGAAGTCGCCAGCGAGGTGAATAGGGGCACGACATTTACGATTTATCTGGAGGCCTGGGATGGGAAAGAAGGCGATCATCCTCGTCGTTGATGATGAGAAGATAGTCAGAGAGTCGCTCCGGGACTGGCTGGTCGATTTTGGATATAGAGTTGAGGTGGCTGAATCCGGAGAGGCGGCGCTCGAGATTATCAAACGGAAAAAGGTCAAGATTATGCTCGCGGACCTCGTTATGCCGGGCCTGGACGGGATCGAGCTGATGAAGGAGGCGAACCGGATAGCTCCGACGATCATCACGGTCATTGTCACGGCGTACGGTTCGATTCAAACAGCCATCTCCGCCATCCGGGAAGGCGCCTATGATTACATCGAAAAGCCTTTTTGTCCCGAAAAAGTCGAGCTTCTTATAAAAAATCTGGTGGCCCATCAAGACCTGGTTGAGGAAAATATTTCCCTGCGGCAGAAGATTGAAGATCGCTACCACTTCGAAGGTATCATCGCCAAGAGCCCGGTGATGTTAAGGATATTTGATCTCATAAAAACGGTCGCTCCGACGACGGCTACGGTCATGATCATCGGGAAAACCGGCACGGGGAAGGAAATGGTGGCCAGGGCCATTCATCAGCAAAGTCCGCGTCGGAACAAACCGCTCATCTCTGTTAGCTGCGCCTCGCTTCCCGAGAGTCTATTGGAGAGTGAGCTGTTCGGTCATGAAAAGGGTTCTTTTACGGGAGCGGTGGAAAGGAAAAAAGGCAAGTTCGAGGCGGCCGATCAAGGGACTCTTTTTCTCGACGAAATAGGCGAGATCAACGCCAATACCCAGATCCATCTGCTGAGGGCGCTGGAAGAGAAAAAGATCACCAGGGTCGGGGGGAATGAAGAGATCGAGGTCGATGTCCGGGTGATTGCCGCCACCAATAAAGATTTGAGAACCATGGTTAAGCAGGGCTCTTTCAGAGAGGACCTGTATTATCGGTTGAATGTGGTTAGCATCCAACTCCCGACGCTCCAGGATAGGAAGGAGGATATCCTTCCCTTGGCTGAACATTTCTTACGCAAGTTTTCTAAGCGTAATAATAAGGCTGTTAGATGTTTCACTCCTGAAGTCATTGAATTCATCATGAACTACCCGTGGCCGGGCAATGTGAGAGAGCTGGAAAACATGATCGAACACGGCGTGATCCTAGCGAAGCATAAAGAAATCAGGAAGGCCGATCTCCCCCAAGACTTTTATCATCCCCCTCCTCCGGAAGGGAAAGCCATCGAAGAGGTGATGAAAAACCACATCATCCATGTGCTTGAGGAGACAAAAGGCAATATCTCAGAGGCGGCCAAGCTCCTCGGAATCCAGCGGATGACTCTTTATAATAAGCTCAAAAAATATAATTACACTGTCAATAAAACAGACGCTTAGTGTCCATATATTATACGCAACACGAGATTCCTCGATTCTGCCCCGGTTTTAGGTATTCCTACATCTAATTTATTATCAATTAATTAGGAGGATTTCGCGAACTATTCTTTAACCACGCCCAGGTTGGCACGCGAATTGCTATATGCATAGTGTGATGAAAAAATTAGTTCCACCGAGAGGACGTTTAATGCCCCGGCCCTCCTTGTGGAAAAAGATCAAGTAACGTGAATCGGAGGTTCCTTATGGAAAAACAAAGAATGTTGGTGGTCGAAGACGAGGACATCATGCGGGAAGCATTGTTCGATTATTTCACCGACGCGGGCCACATGGTTGATACGGCTCGAGATGGTGAAAAAGCATTGGAGAAAGTCAATTTTGAAGATTACAATGTCATGATTGTCGATCTTAAGTTGCCCGGGCGCGACGGGATTTCGGTATTGAGAGAAGCTAAAGAGAAGAATCCTAAAGCGAAAGTGATCATCATCACGGCTTATCCCTCGGTTGAAACTGAAGAGAAGGCCAGGCAGGACGGGGCTCTCAATTACCTGCCCAAACCCTTCGAGCTCGACTATCTTGAAACTCTGATCCGGCAGTCTTACGAAATCGAAATTATCCCGACTCCGCCCGTTATTGAAGAAGAAATTGTCACCCCCTGTATCTGGATGCAGGCGGGCATAGTCCAGAAACGGATGTGCACCTATGGTTATAATTGTACGAAGATCTGTGATTTTCATGTCCAGATGATGAATAAAGAGAGATTCAGGAATGACCCGAGAATCAAACCCTACATCGCCAAACTATATGCTCAATTAGGAAAGAAACAGTGCCGGTATGTGATGAGTGGCCAGATTTCTCACCGGTCCTGCTCCCAGCTTTTTGACTGCCCGAATTGCGAATTCGACCAGGCCAGGCAGGAGGAAGTCGACCGCCAGCTGGAAATCAAAGCGAAGCGGGTCGAGGTGATGAGAGCCAAGACGGCTGGCCTCGTGACGGTGAAGCGCAAGCCGGCCAGAACAGATCATTGAGGCGGGTAGGCTCCGACCATCCCTATTTTGGGTCCCCTCTGAGTTCTTCCCTAACCATTCTCATCCCATCAAGAGAGTTTATGGGAATATCTTTGAGCCGAGACCTTATTTTCCTCGTGTCGAAAACATACTTGTGACCATCTTTCTGGTGGATATAGATGATGTCGATATCGGGATTTCCGATGACCAAAGTGATGATTGTCTGGCCGATATTGCCGAGAGGTTTCCGGTCGATATGGCTATGCTGGAAATTAGCTCTTATCCTGGTTCCTTTTCCCTTCTTGGAAGCGATGGAGAGATGACCGTTTGCCGCCTTGGCCGATTCCGATAAAAGAGACAACCCCAAGCCAAACCGGCGCACCTTTTTCGTCGTGAAAAAGGGATCCAGAGCTCTTTTCTGAGTATCTTCGTCCATGCCGATCCCATTGTCGATCACCTCGACAGACAACACGTCCTGCTTTTTATCTTCGGATAGCCGAATTTCTATTTGACTCGCCTGAGCCGCCACTGAATTCTCGGCGATGTCGAGGATGTGCAGAGAAAGGTCCTCCATCAGAGGTTCAACTCACCTGGATTATTCACCTGCATCAGTTTTCTCCCGTCCTCATTCTTCAGTGCTTTTTTTATTTCAGCCAAAGAGCCCCCCTCTAGCAGAAATGACGTATAGCCTTTTCCGATATCATCAGGAGAGTGGGCATCCGAAGAGCGGGTGATCGGATAGTCATAAACATAGGTTTTGATCGCTTCTTCTAAAGGAATACGGGGAGAGATTTCCAGCGCGTCTAGAGGTAGATTTTTTGGGATGAATCCCAGCTGGCCGATGATGCTAAAGGCTTCTCTGTCTATGTGCGAGGCGATGGCGAGGCCGCCCAAGGAATGAATCAGCCGGATGACTTCCTCAAGTGGAATCGTGGTGGCACCGATCAAGAGTTTATTGTTGAAGCCCTCCACTTCTTCCTTCTCGTTCACCATGACTTGCCTGCCAAAGGCCTTTTCGTCATTCTCTCCGGGGAGGTTTTCATAAACATGTTCCTGGAGTCTTAGGGCGGTTTCAACACCGTCAAAAAGAGCCAAAACATGAACTTCTTCCTGAGACGTCACTTCCAGACCAGGAATAACTTTTATATGCATCTTCTTGGCTGCATTCATCACAGCCCCGGAGTTTTCTGATGAGTTATGATCACAGATACCGATGATGTCGATCCCCTTTTTCTTTGCTGCAGCGAGGATTCCCTTTGGGGACATATCCAGTTCTGTGCAGGGAGAAAGACAGGTGTGAATATGCAAATCTGCTTTAAAGAGCCGGAGCATGAATAATCCGGGTAAGTTCTACGAACCGATCAAGTCGTACAATTTTCCCGAGACTCTAAAGGCTGTCTCCCCGCTGGCGAGAAGGGTGACCTTCTCATCCTTGGCTCTTTTAAGCGTCTCTTCATCAGGCTTACGGTTGTTGATGATGATGATTCCGGCCAGGTCTTTCAGTTTGGCGACAGCGACGATATTTTCGTGCGTTTGGAGAGTGATCCAGAGGTTTTTCCCTTTGCCGTTGGCCATGACATCACTGAGGAGGTCACTGGTATATCCCCCTGTCACCTCTGTTCCCAACAGCTCCTGGCCCATCAAAACCTGCAACTGCAATTTTTCAACGATTTCGCTCAGTTTCATTTTTTAATCCTTCTTATGGGGTGTTTTACCGATATTGGATTTTATGGGACGCGCAATAGTCGACTTGTTTAGCAATTCTAATAACTCTTGTGACAGTTCGGCAAACTTCTGGGGAAGGTTGAATATGCAGTTGCTGAGCACTGTTTCTCCTTTGACAACGTCCTCGGCAAAACTCATGCAGGTAGGAGCACCGCATACGCCGCAGTCAATCTTGGGCAATAACTCATGAATTTGTTCTTTTTCCTTCCTTTTTCTTATGGCCGTGGTCAAGTCTTGATCGAGAGGTTTGAGGGGGCGCGGCTCCAATTTTCCTTCAAGGAAAAAATAGCCCTCTTTGTAGAGTTTCCGGACTTCTCTGATATCGGGGCAGGCTTTGATTTTTTCAAATTCTAGAGTCTCGATTAGCTTAAGGATTTTATTGTAGGATATATAATGGTTTTCCACCGTCAAAGAGCCGCCGACACACCCCTGGTGACAAGAATAGGCCTCGATAAAGTCAATGTTTTTTAGTCCCCCTCTTTCCATATCATTAAAGACTTTTAAGACTTCATTCAATCCTGAGACAGCCAGGGAGTTTTTTAGTCTGAGGGTTCGGCAGATGCCTCCAACCATCGCCCAGCCAATCCCCAGAATACAGATGCTTTTCAGGGCCTCCTGGTAGCGTCTTTTTTCGATATCTTCCATGGCAGAGAGAAGAGGGCCGTAAATGTCGGAGATCGCGATGGCTCCGTCGATGTGAGATTTCCCTTTTTCTGCAGGTTGTTTTATAGAAGTCATTTTCACCGGGCAAGGCGTGAGATAAAAAATGCCGATATCTTCCTCTCGCAGACCGAGCGTTTTTGATTTATTCTTTTTTATCTCTCGGGCCGCCAGTTCTCGGGGGGTATCGATGGGAATAACCTGGTCAATGAGAGCTGGATATTTGACCTGGATTAAACGGACAACGGTCGGACAGACATTGGAAATGAGAGGCTTGGGTCCTTCGTAATCCCGGAGATATTCCTGGATGGCAAAACTGACTTCTCCACAGGTGAAAGCCAGATCATGGGCGTCGTCAAATCCTAATTTTTTTATCCCGGCGAGGATTTTCTCCGGCAGAATTTCTCTTCCGAATTGAGCGTAGAGAGCAGGGGAAGGCATGACCAGGGTATGGCGGAATCTGGAGGATTCCCCGAAGGGATCTGTCAGGGGGATAATGGCATTGTGGGGACAGACCGTTATGCATTCTCCGCAATCGATGCATTTCTCTTCGATGATCACGGCTTTGCCATCCTTGATCCTGATTGCCTGCGTGGGACACATCCGCAGACATTTCATCCGGCCATTGCATCTTTCCGGGTCGATTCGAATGGTATGGAAATAATGATTCATTTTATTCCGTTTTGTCCAAAAAGATTGTTATATCGAGTGACGTGCCCTGGCCGCGCTCAGAAAATATCTCAAATTTATCGGCATTCCTTTTGATGTTGGGAAGCCCCATGCCTGCGCCAAATCCCA
>MGQQ01000137.1 GCA_001798855.1 Deltaproteobacteria bacterium RBG_16_49_23
CGAGCAGACATCCTGAAGAAGCGCCAGGCCCGGCTGAGGGAGGACATTGGGGCGATGCTTGATAGTTTCCTGATCGGGACCATCTCAAAGTCGCCTTCCATGAGCGGTCATAGCCTGACGACCAAGGTGGAAAGAAAAACCGTAACACTCTATGTACGAAAGGACATTGTTCCAAAAGCTTTGGAGATGGGCAGGCGCTACCAGAGGCTTTGGGCGCTTATCCAGGCGCTCTCCAAAGTGAACTGGGAGATCCTGAACCTGGAGAACAAGTAGGAGTGCCTCGTTACCCCTATCCGCCGCATGATTTTGAATGTTTATACAGGCACAGCTGCCCGTATCTGGATGGATTGTCCACCCAGTGGGTATTGGAAGAGTACCGACGGGCCCATGATGTATATCAGGAGCATCTGCGGATCATCGATAGCTTTGATGGCCACTTAAAAGCCAGGGATGAGCGGATACGCGTTCTGGAGCGGGAAAATGCGCAGCTTAAGGCGAAACTTCAGGTCTTGCATCGACGGCAATTTAAGCCGAATAAGAAGAAAGAAGTGGAACCAGGTGGAAACAATGCTGAGAGTCCCTCGTCGTCCCATGAGGGGGAGAAGAAAAAGCGTGGAGCACCGCCAGGACATCCGGGATGGGTACGGCCCACGCCGGAGCATATTGATAGGACCGTTGAGGTGCCTGCTCCAACGATCTGTCCCCATTGTCAATCCGAGGACTTGACACCGATCCAAGAAACGACGGAGCACGTTCAGGAAGATATCGTGATCCAGCCCCGGACCCTGGTCACATGCTATCGACATGGGCAGGCATTCTGTGCGCGGTGCAACCGTCCGGTGGTTCAGGCAGGGAAGGGTGAGCTGTTGAACGCCCCTATCGGGCCGGTCGCAAAGTCCGTGGCGATCTACTTACGCTATCGGATCGGGATTTCCTATCGAAAAACGACAGAGTTGTTCCGGGAGTTATTCGGCCTTGAGTTTGTTCCTGCTTCCGCCCTGGGGTTCGACCGCAGAGCGGCAACGCAAGGAGAACCGATCTATGAGGATTTGCGCGACAAGATCAGGGCCTCCGACGTTCTGCACGCTGATGAAACCTCCTGGCGCTCTGACGGGGTGGGCCATTACGTATGGTTCGCAGGCAATGAGCGCCTCGCCTTCTTTCACATCAACCGGCATCGGTCTTCTGAGGTGGCAAAAACCATCTTCGGAGAGAACTTTGACGGGACACTGGTCCGTGACCGGTATGCAGCCTATAACGGGATCGGGGTGGACTGGCAGGCCTGCATCGCCCATATCATTACAAAGGCCAAAGAAATCAGAGGGGAACATGCGCTCTTGCCGCAGACCGAGAAAGACACCGCTGTCGGCCCCTTCTGCGAGGGTCTCATAGATCTAGGCTCACGACTCTGCGACACAGGGCAGAAACTCAAATCCGGCGATATCCCCTGGAAGAGGACCACCAAGATCGAAAACGGTTTCATTAGAGAACTTGATGCCATCTGCAAACAGCCACTTCGGTTCAAACCCGCCGAGACCCTCCGGACCTATCTTGCAGGCCCCGAACAAAGATTTCTCTTTACCTTCCTCCGGCGCCCCGGTGTGCCACCCACCAATAATCACGCGGAACAGTCTCTCAGACATCTGGTGATCTTCCGAAAGATATGTTTCGGATCGAGATCAGAAAGCGGACTCAAAACCCACAGCATCCTTCCCAGTCTGGTGCAAACCGCCAGAAGACAAGGTGTCCATCCAAGGAAGTTCCTACAAACCCTCCTCACCGCTGATACGCCTACGGCTCAAGCTGCCCTGTATAATAATTCAAGTTGATATCTCGACGGCCTACGGATAAGATAAGGACTAAACTGTTACGTTCAGATTTGTATTTATAGGCTGCAATTGACCATTAACGATTTGCCATGTTTTGATTTCTGTTCCCATTTTTATCTCCTATTGCGAACGCTAAGGCTCACCGGGAGCTGGCCTTTTTGGCGATCCGGTGGAGCCGTCTGTTATGATCCTTTCAAGAATCTGCCCAATAATTGCCTCAACTCGACAGAGTCAGTAATCTCCCTGCTTTCTGCCGCAGACGAGCGAATGTATAGCCTTCCCTGGTAGAGGGAAGCTGCCTTGTTATCCTTTCTTGCCAGAATGGGGGTTTCTTTTGCACCCGGAACTTCGAGAAAGACGAAGGTTCTTTCGTCTTCAATTACTCTCCTGACTCCAATGTGAAAGTTTGGGTCTATAAAAGGGCGTAGACACTTGTTTACCAAAGATGCCTCAAGCTCAGCAAGTTTCTCTGGATCAAGACCCACTTTTGCAAAATGGCCTCTACTCTGTTCCGCTACACCAATTATGATAGTTCCGCCTCCAATGTTCGCCATGGCAATCACATCTTTAGCGAGACAGGCCCGTCCATCTCTGGTAGACAAAACTACTGATTCTTTATAATCAAGCATAGGAGTTTCAGTGCCCAGATTCAAAAGGGCTTTATCCGGACTCATATCGGCCATTATATACCAATTGACCGCATCGAGAAGTTGCTTCAGATCAAATGGCTTTGGGAAAACTCTGGTAAATCCTGCACGATATTGCCTGAGCTCTTCGGCTTCAGCTTTTGTTGCATTTTTCTTGTCGTATCCAGGAGATGTAGTTCCAGATATCGAAAATACCGGTATATATTTAGTCCTCTGGTCTGCCCTTAGTAACTTTAACAACTCGTAGCCGTCCCCACCAGGACGCACTATATCACTTATAATCAAGTCCGGTCGATGATTGACTGCGAGTCTAATAGCTGCCTGATTTGCCTCAGCTACATAAACCCTAACTTTCTTGTATGCCGCTGTAAAAAGGGATGACAGAAGATCAAGATTATTCGGTTCATCATCCACGAATAAAAGCTGTATGAGCCTTCCAGGATCTGTAATGGCTATTTGTTCCTTATCTCTCATTATTTCTAATCATAACGACTTAGGTGAGCGGTGGCTATGAGCCATCCGCTGAAGTGTCTTGTTGTGCCCGTTTTTTAACTCCTGAAGCTCTTTCTTGATGTCTTCGTCCCATTTTTGCAAACCCAAGTTGAGGAATTTTAGAAGGGATTTATAATCGTCGTGACCGACAACTGTTCTTGACCATGTGGAGGCTCGGTAAAGGCTTGAATATCGATTAAAAATGGTAAAGGACTCATTCAGAAGAGTCTCTATTTCTTGTTGGCTCAGTGAATTATCTGCAAGTATCTCATCCTTTCCGAGCGATACCTTTGCTCCCCGGTGTGCAATGATATTGTTTCGCCAAATCATGAGTTTCTTCACGAGGGGGTTCTGGTCACTTGCGAACCAGATATCTTTTTGAAGTTGTGATTCATTTGGTATACGATCTACTTCTGCGAGTGAGTCAACAAAGGCATTGTCTTTCAACCTTTGTCGAAAGTACTTCTGGTCAAAAAACTGAACGTTTGCTTTAATTGTTTCCAAAAGATTGAAAAGATTAAGAGTTTTTGATTCCTGGTCAAAAACCCTGCATAAGCGGATCATTTGAGCATCGTGAAGTGAATCAATAGTGAAACTCCAAAAGGTGTTTGATTGGGTAAATCCTCTCGCGTTATCCTTGATTGAATCGACTAAGTCGGTATAAAGCCGATGGTATATATTGGCGTCCACGATCTCGAGTGCCAAAGCGTCGAGGAGTTTATTTAATTCATCACTGCTTTTGATCTTAATTTCCATTTTTCTATATGCACAACGTTGCGGGTCACCGGGAGCCGGATTTATCGGCGATCCGGTGCAGCCGCTTGTTATGAAGTCTTTTATCATCATTCGGTTTGTACCTATGCCGTTTCAAAGTCGTTTGCCCTATGTTCTTGCCACTGCGATCACTTCTTCACATGGTATTCTGACCTGACCTCCTGAACGAAAGTTCTCTGCTGCCCTAATAACACTCATTCTGATGTCTGAGGCAACTTTCGGTGGTATACTTTTCAAAAGCATTTGCAGGCGACCACTTATCCCCAGCACGCCCTCCCAGTATTCCTCTCCGCTTCCGACCTCGAAGGGGACGGTGTGTCTCGTTGTCCGAACGTCATGAAAGCCGGTATCGGTGAGGGCTTTTTCGAGAACCCCCTCCGTTCCGAAGTCAAACCACATGGGTGCACCCGGTATAGCAGCAGCAGGCCAAAGCTCCCGTATCGTCTTTGCCACTATCCCGATGGTGAGAGCTCGGTCAGGGGTGCTCCACACCGATAAGGCAAGTACCCCATGGCTCTTTTTCAAAACACGCAACATTTCATGTAACGCCTTGCCTCTGTCTGTCATGTGTACCAGACCATGATTGCATAGGACTACATCGAATGACTCATCCGGGAAAGAGAGGGATTCCGCGTCTGCTTCCCGGAAGGTGACATTCTTCAGACCTCTTTCTTCAGCCTTTTTCTTTGCCAACTCGATCATTCCCGGTGCAAGGTCGATACCTGTCACAGCTCCACCCGGTTCAACCAGTGGTGATGCCATAAGCGAGGGGATGCCGGTTCCGCAGGCGACATCAAGGACGTGTTGACCAGGTTTGAGTCGCGCACCTTCGAGTAAAGGCTGTGCATATGCTTCGAACGATTTGCTTCCATATTTCTCGTAGCTCGCCGCTGTAAAGCTGTAGACTTCACGTTCGATCTTCTTGTACTGGATTGGATCAAAGGCTGTCATGGCTTACCTCCTTTGCGGTTTGCCGTTATAGGTTTTATCAAGCCTTTTAAGATCGTATCTCTCGCGCAATTGTTTAAGTACCTTTCATTTCTGGTCATAACGCTGCGCATGAACGGCCGAGCCAGCGGGCAAAGCCCGCTAGTTGTGTAATATCCACGGGACGTTGTTGAATTCTTTCACTTATTTTTTCCTTCAAAAAATCCCATCTGCCTTCACCTTCCTCACCACAAGGCGTGAATTGTGAGTCGCCTGCCTGTGCCAACCTCCTACGCCAAGGCTACGGAGGCCAAGAGGCTTCGAGCAGGCAGGCAAGGCGAAGGGGGCGGAAGCAAGAAGCCCTTACCCCTTTAAAAAGCCATTAGAGGCCTGTTAACTCCGATGAATTAGTATACGGAATGATTGCTCCATTGGATTGTTTCTTCCAGATTTTTTCTTTGTGGGCCGAAGCATAAGCCATTCGTTCTTCAGGAAATCTCAAGGCGATACGGGTAATGATTCTTTTTTCCTCCGGGCTAAGGGCTTCGGCCTCCGACTGGTCAGCTTTCATAATGTCTTCGATTAAGTCTTTATAGTTATTGAGCTGGGGCCCGTAAGGAAGTGCGGCATAAGTGGCCCCGGTCATGCTTTCCCCAGTCTCCCTGTGTGCGACCATATCCGCATACCACAGGTATTTTGCGGCGAACAACATCTTATCATTTTTTTTAAGAATATGTTTGCCAAGAATAGACTCAAATTCTTTAATAACTAATTTTATCCTGGGAATTGAAAAAGTCCGATTTCCGGTACAACTGTCTCCAATACTTTGACCTTCAAGAGCAATCCTGAGGGCGTGGTCCATAGATTTGCTCTGGATAGAACTTCTTTCCCACCTCTTTATGCTGGCAATTCCCACATTCATTCGCTCGGCAAGGGTTGCTTGAGTTATGTTCATCTTTCTTCTTCCTTCAACGATCTCTTTACTTGTCAATAAACCAACTGACTTACGATAGGCATCAGCAATAGCCTTCTGAATGGTATCCGTTTGTTCAGCAGTACCCGCTTTTGTCCCGCACACCCTACACAAATATTGTTCCACGGGGAATTTTATACTAACACCCCGAAAATTGATTTTTTCTGTGGTTTGTCTAATCACCATTTTCCCATGTCCTTTCGGACATTCTATTTTTATATCTCTCATATGATTCATCTGCTTTCTCCTTTCTTTCTCTCCTCATGCAAAGATACAACCCACATTTTTTGTCCTTTGAAGGCAAATTTCAAATAGATTTCCCCCCCCAAATTCTTACTTGCCCATCGAAAGGTAAAAAGCTCGCAATCGAGAATGTCACTCTCATACGATTTTTGTGGTGGATACGCGCCAGCATAATCAACAGGCGTTATCTCGCTCAAAAGATTGGCAAGAATATTGGAAATACCTTCAATGGTAAATCCTAATTTTAATACATCAGCAGAGACACTAACCGGATTCAAGATAGAAAATTGGCTGTCCGATATCGCTTCCCTCGCCTGTTTTATCTTGCGGTTGATTTCTTTGTGAGAAGGTCGATCCATAACCATTATGGTATCAATTGATACCTTTTGTCAACAAAAAAATGATGGGAATGAGAGCTGGCCCTGCTGTCGGTTCGAATTTAAGCTCATTTTATCTAAAACAACAAATTAGTCAACCCTTTGGCACTCTAGCAAATTAAGGTCAGAGACCGCTCTCTCCGAGCCAGAGGCTCTTCTGAGCCGGAGGCTGGATCGGAGACTAAAGGGAAGCAAAAAGGAATTTGATTTCGGGGCTTGTATTTGGATCGTCCGTATCTGTCATAATATTAATTCATCCCCCTTTTCAAAAACCCAATAAGAACGATAAGATATGGAATCGGGTGAATGGGGGTAAGCTGGCGGGGGTGTACACACTGATTTGTTCCCCCTCACCTCAATCCTCTCCCGCCAGAGACTGTGTCGCAATGTGGAAATTGGGTTGTTTGTCATTCTGAACGAAGTGAAGAATCTAATGATTTCAACTGAATCGATCATAGAGATTCTTCGGCTATCGCCTCAGAATGACATTGCGACACAGCCTCCCAGGGGAGAGGAAGTATCTGGGGATTTTTTTAGATAATGATTATATTTATAAAAGATAGTTGATATGGAGGTGGTGAGTTTGGTGAAGAATCTAATCATCCTGGCTTTGATGCTCATGTTGATCATAAGTGGATGCCAAAGGGTTGATTCAGGCCAGACGGAGGTGAGGGATATGCCCAAAGGGGATAACGGATTACGCGTGGTTACATTTGCCGGAGGCTGTTTCTGGTGCACAGAAGCAGACCTCGAAAAATTGCCCGGTGTTGTAAAGGTCGTCTCAGGCTACACCGGTGGAAACCAAGAGAATCCTTCCTATGAACAGGTATCCTCCGGCACAACAGGTCATGTGGAAGCGGTTCAAGTCTATTACGATCCAACGAGGGTAACATATGAAGAGTTACTCAGTTACTTCTGGAAGCACATCGATCCGACGGATTCCGGAGGACAGTTTGTTGACCGGGGTTCACAGTATCGCAGCGCCATCTTCTATCATGACGAAGAGCAAAAACGATTGGCAGAGAAGTCGAAAGAGGATCTCAATCGATCCGGAAAGTTCAACAAGCCGATTGCTACGGAGATCGTTAAATTCACAAAATTTTATGAAGCCGAGGATTATCACCAAGATTACTATAAGAAGAGCGCTCTCAAGTACAAATTCTACCGGTTCAACTCGGGCCGGGACCAATATTTGACCAGGGTATGGGGAAAAGATCCGGAAACGGCCAAGGGTAAGGGCAAAAAGGCCTACCGGAAACCTGACGACGCTGCCTTGAAAAAAAAGCTGACTCCTCTTCAGTATGAAGTGACTCAGAAGGATGGCACGGAACCGGCCTTTCACAATGAATATTGGGACAATAAGAGAGAGGGAATCTATGTGGATATTGTTTCCGGAGAGCCTCTCTTTAGCTCCCTCGAAAAATATGATTCCGGAACAGGATGGCCCAGCTTCACCAGGCCTCTTGAGCCAGAGAATATTGTCGAAAAAGAGGACCGGGGCTTTTTTATGAGGCGCACCGAGGTTAAGAGCAAGCATGGCGACTCTCACCTTGGGCATGTGTTTAATGATGGGCCGCCCCCTACCGGGCTCCGGTATTGCATGAACTCCGCCTCCTTGAGATTCATTCCCAAAGAGGATTTGGAAAAAGAGGGCTACGGAGAGTATTTGAAACATTTCGTGAAAAAGTGAGCCCCGTTAGAAATACCAGCGGGGCATTATTTCTAACGGGGTAAACCCTGTGCGGATAGGAAGACCGGACAATATGTGTCGCAGGGTTCCGGACCTGTGATGAAGATAAAGAAATGGCTTAACGCCTCGCTGATCATTCATTTCACTACAGCCGAGGCATTCGGATTAAAAGGATTCATCCTCACAGCAAGCGAGAAGAGGTAGGGGTAACTGTCTCTCAGGTGTCTCATATAAGCCAACCATTCAACGATGAGCAGGTGATAAGCCCTCTGGATATCTACGGAGAGATGGTTGTAGTCCGTATCAGGTAATTGTCTCAGGTCTTCCCGGAAAGACAACTCCTCGGTCAGGTGAAAGACAGCCCAGAGGAGTTCTGTGAAGGCTTCGTGTTCGAGCAGATTGGGGTTTTCCAGAAGGGCCAATAAGAATTCTCTCTTTCCCTGAAGGAAAACTCTTAAAGCCAGCAGGTCTCCTTTCTGGCTTTCAATGTGGTGATTGTAATCTTTTAGACGCTTGTTCATATTTGAGAACGCCTTGTTTGACCAATCATTGTTCTCGGTCAGATCCTTCCGGATCTGGTCGTTGTAGGAGTCGAATTGATTGAATAATTTTAGCAGATGGGTTCCCACCTCACTGAAGAAGGCTCCGATCACCATATTTAACTTGTTGAGCAGGGAGCGCTTTTCCCTTCGACTCAAGAGTTGATCGATAATCATCGTGACCAGCAAGACCTGAATGAAGACAAAAGCGATGTCTCCGATGAGATAGAGAAAGATATGGTGGCTGTCTCTGAAAACAGCATAATGGATAAGATAAAAGATTAAAGAAAGAGCCATCAGGGTCAGGCCCAGGTAAATCTTCCAGGGAATACGTTTCATATCTCACTCCTTTTGAAAGGATATTATCATATCCGAAGGAGGTAAAACAACGTGAAGTGTTACACTTTAGCCCTTTGAATAAACCGATCTAATCCCCCTTCATCCCCCTTTGCCAAAAGAGGGAAATCTTTCTCCTCCCTTTGAGACTGTGTCGTAATGTCATTCTGAGGCGATAGCCGAAGAATCTCTATGATCGATTCAGTTGAAATCATTAGATTCTTCACTTCGTTCAGAATGACAAACATCCCAATTCCCACATTGCGACACAGTCTCATAGGGAAGGGAAGAAGATGTTCAAGAGAAGGGGGCAATATAATATATAGATTGAAAAAATTGGGAATCCCTGGTAGGTTAAGAAAAAAAGGAGGGTTTATAGCCGATGGTCCGATTTTTATTAGGAGTGGTTGCCGGGATCCTCATCATATTACTCTTTATCTACTTCGGTGGAGGCGAGGCTGTGAAGAAGGTCGGTGAAGGTTTAACCGAGACAGGAAAGAGGATGGAGCATCTGGAAGAAGTGATCAAGAAGGAAAGAGATGAGGTGGGAAAGGATATTAAGAAGAAGATCCTCAAAGAGGAGAAGGAAGTCCCGAAGAAGGGTCAGTAGGTAATAGAGAAATCCTTAAACTCTCCTGCAAACTCCTCCCAGATGACCCGGACATTGGTTACCCTCGCCTCTGAGGGTCCTCGATGGCACCATTGAATCATCTCATCCACCTTTGCCTTGTCTCCTTCGAAGAGGACTTCCACCCGGCCATCCCTGCGGTTTCTGACCCAGCCTTTCACTCCCAGCCTGAAGGCTGTTTCCTGGGTATGTTGGCGGAAGAAGACCCCCTGAACCATTCCTTCAACAATGACCCGCGCCCTCACGTTATCCATAACGGAAAGAAAATTATCATAGGGGATTCATAAAATCAATGCCCAATAGCAAGATTCTGAAACAGATTCAGAATGACCTGCATGTTCCATGAATGTCCCGCCCTGATGCGAGGAACCCTAAAACAGAAATAGAAAATTGTTTTCCAGGTAAATCCCCCTCCCCTTGCGCCTGCCTGCGCGAAGCCCCGCCTCCAGAAGCCTTGCGGAGGGCAGGCGCTTCGGCGAAGGCAGGGGAGGGAGTGAGGGGGAGGGGGAGGGGTAACCTTAAAGGTGAACTATTCACCCTCACCCTCACCCTCTCCCGTCAAGGGAGAGGGAACTATTCTTAAAATTTCTAAATCGGGATTTGGGAGGAGAGTTTCACTTGAAAAGGGGAGATCGAATCAATTAAAATTGTAAGGTTTATACTTTCAGCAGGTAAATGGTTAAAGGGATGAAAAAAATCTATTTAGGCATCGATGTCGGCTCCATCAGTGCAAACACGGTTATCCTGAATGACCGGGGAGAGGTAATCGAGGAGCATTATACCCGGATCAAGGGACAACCCCTCAAAACGGTTCAGAGCGTTTTAGAAGAAATCCTCAGCCGTATTCCGCCCGAGCAATTTCACAGCCTCTCGTTTACAGGAACAGGAGGAAAACTGCTCTCCGAACTCCTCGACGGTTATTTCGTCAACGAGATCATCGCGCAGGCCAAGGCGATTCAACATTTTTATCCTGAGATCAGGACGATCATCGATATCGGAGGAGAGGACTCGAAACTGATCTTTATCGAAGAGGAGAGCGGCCATTTCAAGATCGGTGATTTCTCGATGAACACCCTCTGCGCCGCCGGCACAGGGTCTTTTCTGGATCAACAGGCTTCTCGATTATGTCTGACGATTGAGGAGTTTGGCGAGCTCGCCCTCAAATCGGAAAATCCCCCCCGCATCGCAGGACGATGCAGTGTCTTTGCCAAATCGGATATGATCCACCTTCAGCAGATCGCCACACCGGACTACGACATCGTCGCCGGTCTCTGCTTTGCCCTGGCCAGAAATTTTAAGAGCAACATTGGCAAGGGAAAGATGTTTGTCAAACCCATCTCCTTTCAGGGAGGAGTGGCGGCCAATGTGGGAATGAGAAAGGCATTCCAGGATGTTCTGGAACTCTCGGATGGGGAGCTGATTATTCCGAAGTATTTCGCCTCCATGGGAGCCATCGGGGCGGCGCTGGTGACCCGGGAAAGCGCTCAGCCAAAAAGGGCAGGGACGTTAAATTTAACTTCTCTTCGGGAGTATCTACTGCATCATCAAGAGAAGGAGATTCCCTTAGCTCCCCTCTGCCTTTCTTCGAATCATGTTTCTTCACCCCATGCACCACGTGGGGTGCATGGCAACCCTGAACCTATCATGGTTCAGGGCCCACCCCCTTCCGATTCAATAGGTCAGAATAAGGTTGAGGCCTACCTGGGGCTGGACGTGGGTTCGATCAGCACCAATCTTGTTGTCATCGATAAGGATAAAAGGGTTCTTTCGAAGCGCTACTTAATGACCGCAGGCCGGCCCATCGAAGCCGTTCGCATCGGCTTGGAGGAGATCGGTTCGGAGATTGGCGACCGGATAGAGATCAAGGGAGTGGGAACGACCGGCTCCGGTCGTTATCTGACTGCAGATTTCGTGGGGGCGGACCTGGTTCGAAATGAGATCACGGCCCAGGCAACAGCCGCGGTTCACATCGATCCAGGTGTGGATACAATCTTTGAGATCGGCGGGCAGGACTCCAAGTATATCAGCATCGATAAGGGTGTGGTCGTTGATTTTGAGATGAACAAGGTCTGTGCGGCAGGAACCGGCTCTTTTTTAGAGGAGCAGGCGGAAAAACTGGACATCTCCATCAAAGAGGAGTTTGGAAACCTTGCCCTCTCTGCCGGGGAGCCGGTGAGGATGGGGGAGCGGTGCACGGTCTTCATCGAATCGGACCTGGTCCATCACCAGCAAAGGGGCGCCCGGAAGGACAATCTCATTGCAGGCCTCAGTTACTCCATTGTTCAAAACTATCTGAACCGGGTGGTCGGAGACCGCCGCATCGGAGACCGGATCTTCTTCCAGGGAGGAACGGCTTTTAACTATGGGGTGGTCGCCGCCTTTGAAAGAGTTCTCGGAAAAGAGATCATCGTCCCTGAAAATCATGATGTAACCGGAGCCATTGGTGTTGCCATCCTGGCCATGGAAGAGAAAGCGTGGGATCATTCGGGCTTTAAAGGGTTCGACCTCAGCCAGCGCCGCTACGAACAGTCCTCCTTCGAATGCAAAGGTTGTCCCAACCTCTGCCTCATCCGGAAGGTGAGCGTAGAGGGGGAGAAACCTCTTTTCTACGGGAGCCGTTGCGAGAAGTATGATGTGATCAAGCGGACAAAGGGCTCAGACCTCCCCGATCTTTTTGAGGAGAGGGAGAGAATGCTCTTTGCCTCTTATGAAAGGGAGGAAGATCTTCCAGCCGATGCCCCGGAGATTGGAATCCCCAGAATTCTCTACCTCCACGAGATGATGCCCTTCTGGAAAGCCTTCTTTGCAGAGCTGGGTTATCGCCCCGTGCTCTCCGATGCAACGAATAGGGAGTTGATCCGGAAAGGGGTGGAGAATGTCGTTGCCGAGACCTGTTTTCCCATCAAGGTGAGCCATGGCCACGTCCTCAACCTTCTTGAGAAAGGGGCGAAGAGGATCTTTTTGCCGAGCATCATCAACCTCAAGTCGCCCCACTCTGAAATTCCGATCAGTGCGGCCTGCCCTTACGCCCAGGCCTTTCCCTATGCGGTCCATTCCTCCATCACTTTTAGAAAGGGTGATGTGGAAGTCCTTCAGCCCATCTTCCATTTCCAGTTTGGAAGGGATCATCTGGAGAAGGAGCTGATCGATTTCGGAAAAGCGCTCCACCGGGGATCGAAACAGGTGAAGAGGGCTTTTGTGAAGGCAGAGAGGTTTCAGGCCCGGTTCCACCAATCGCTCCTCAACAGGGGAAAGGAGATTCTGAATCAGATCGGGCCCAATGAAAAGGCGATGGTCATTGTTGGAAGATCTTATAACTCCTGCGATCCCGGAGTCAATCTTGAGATGCCGAAAAAATTGAAGGATCTGGGGGTCCTTGCCATCCCCATGGATTTCCTTCCGTTGGATTCGGTCAAGCCGACCGAAGAGATCCATGAGATGTACTGGCGATCCGGGCAGAAGATACTTTCTGCCGGAAAGATCATCAATGAAGATCCGAGACTCTATGCGGTCTATATCACCAATTTCGGTTGCGGTCCGGACTCCTTCATCAGCCATTTCTACAGGGATCTTTCGAAAGGGAAGCCCCACCTTCAATTAGAAATCGATGAACACAGCGCGGATGCGGGCGCCATTACGCGTTGTGAAGCCTTTCTGGATAGCCTGAAGAATGTGAAGGCGACGAAGGTCATCTCTCCGAAAAGGCAGAAGCTGATAACCGACCGGACGAAAAAGATCTACATACCCTATATGTGCGATCATTCCTTTGCCGTGGCTGCTGCCTTCCATGCCTGCGGCGTGGAGGCCGAGGTCTTTCCCGAATCGGATGAAGAGACGCTCTACTGGGGAAGGAAGCTCACCTCTGGAAAGGAGTGTTATCCTTGCATTCTCACCACCGGCGATATGGTGAAGCTGGTCAAAAACCCGAACTTCGATCATGAGAGGGCGGCCTTCTTCATGCCCTCCGGAAACGGGCCGTGCCGTTTCGGACAGTACCACCGTTTCCATCGCCTCGTCCTGGATGATCTGGGCTTCCGGCATGTCCCTATCTACTCCCCCAATCAGGATGAGACGCTTTACAGCGACCTGGGCATCATGGGTTCCCAGTTCTCCCGTGTGGCATGGCAGGGAATCGTTGCCGTGGACCTTCTGATGAAGAAGCTCCTGGAGACCCGTCCCTACGAGAAGGAGAAAGGAAAGGCCGATCGGATTTATAAGGAATCATTAAACAGGGTTTGTGAAGCGATCCAGAAGGGAACCGATCTGAAGGAAGCCCTTCACAAGAGCCTGGAAGGTTTCGGACGGGTTGAGGTGGATCGACCCGGGACGAAACCCCTGATTGGAATCGTGGGCGAGATCTACGTCCGGCTCAACCGGTTCAGCAACGAGGATGTGATCCGTAAGATCGAACAGTTCGGAGGCGAGGCGTGGATGGCCCCCATGACCGAATGGATTCTCTATGTCAACACCATCTCCAAGAAGAGAAGTCTCAGGAAGAAGTCATTTTCGAACCTCTTAAAAGTTTATCTGACCGACTACTATCAGAAGAATGACGAACACCACCTGGAAAAGGTATTTAAAGGCCATCTCAGAAACTTTGGCGAACCCAAAATCCGAGCGATCTTTAAGAAGGCAAAACCTTACCTCGACTCCTCCTTTGAAGGAGAGGCGATCCTCTCCATCGGGAAATCGATCGATTTTGCAAAGAGGGGTGCAAGCGGGATCGTCAATATCATGCCATTTACCTGCATGCCCGGAACGATTGTCAGCGCCCTTTTGAAGAGGTACAGGGAGGAGAATAACAACATTCCCATCCTCAACATGGCCTATGACGGCCAGGAGCAGACCAATACCCTGACCCGCCTCGAAGCCTTCATGCACCAAGCCAAAGGGTTTCATAATAGAAAATCTAAAATAGTATAACCTATTGAAATTAAAAGAAATTATGTAGTGTTTATAACTTTGTTAAAAAAATCACTTTTTTATTGAAATTCCTTTTTCATGGTGGTATATAGGAAAGGTTTAAAATTTCAGGAGGAAGCTGAAATGGATAACTGGACATTTGGAATTACGATGGTTGTGGTCGGGATGGGAGGCACAATTTTAACCATGTGGGGCCTCAGTCTTTTAATGGGCCTGTTGAAGAAAGCCTTTCCCTACAAAAAAGAGGAAGAAGGAAAGTAAACCCCGTTAGAAATTCCAGCGGGGTATTATTTCTAACGGGGTAAATATTAAGGGGGGATGAAATATGTTTGAAGCCATTGTTAACGGATTATACGGACTTATTGCCGGATTTGTTAGTCTTCACTGGTCAAATCCGGTCATGGTCGGTTTGGGTTGCCTTCTCCTCTATCTTGGGATTAAGAAAGGCATAGAGCCTTTGCTTCTCGTTCCCATCGGATTTGGATGCATTTTGGTGAACATCCCCCTTGCGGGTTTAATGGAAGAGGATGGTTTTCTCAGGACAATTTACGATGCGGGGATTGCCACAGAGCTCTTCCCTCTGTTCATCTTCATCGGCATCGGCGCCATGACCGATTTTGGTCCTCTTTTAGAGAATCCCAGGATCTTTCTCCTTGGTGCGGCGGGTCAGTTCGGGATTTTCTTAACCCTTGCGTTAGCCTTGGCCCTGGGCTTTTCTAAATTAGATGCGGTTGCCATCGGAGTGATCGGCGCCTGCGATGGGCCCACAGCGATCTATGTCTCCTCTAAATATGCGCCCCATCTGTTAAGTGCGGTCTCAGTGGCAGCCTATTCCTATATGTCGCTGGTTCCAATTATTCAGCCTCCCATTATGAAATTTCTCACTACGGAAGAAGAGAGAAAGATCAATATGGGGGCGGTGAAAAAAACGGTCTCAAAGACGACCAAGATTCTCTTTCCCCTGGTTGTGACAGTTATCGGGGGGCTGATTGCACCGAAGGGGCTTCCCCTTCTGGGAACCATCATGTTAGGGAATCTGATGAGGGAGAGTGGAGTGGTAAGCCGGCTGACCAAGGCCTCTGAAAATGAGATTGCCAACATCGTGACGCTCCTTCTGGGGATTTCCATCGGAGCCACTATGGATGGCAGAAACTTTTTAACACCCCAGACGCTAATGGTCCTCTGCCTGGGTTTCGTTGCCATCTGTCTCGATACGGTCTGCGGCGTTATGTTCGGGAAACTGTTGAAGGTTCTTTCAGGCGGGAAGGTCAATCCCCTCATAGGAGCGGCCGGTATTTCAGCCTACCCCATGGCCGCCCGGGTGGCTCAACGGGAAGGCCAGAAGTATAATCCGAAAAACTTCCTCCTCATGCACGCCATGGGAGCCAACACCGGCGGCCAGGTCGGCTCCGTCATGGCCGCAGCGGTCATGCTCTCCGTGCTGAAAGGGATGGGGGTTATTTAAGTCCAATATATTTTCGCTAAGGATACAAATTCGCGGGGTGTGATTCCCGATCATGCCCCGGACAACGTTTTTCATCCTCTCATTTTAAATTCTTGCTTTTTCATCCCAGTTCATAATATATAAATATTCCATTAGACTAAATCCCTTTAAAGGAGTGACATCCCTATGGCAGAGAGAGCATGGCATTCCATCGAGGCCCCGGAGGTATTAAAAGAACTGAATACAGACCCCCGTCATGGTCTGACAGAAGATGAGGCTAAAAGGCGACTTGAAACATATGGCTATAATGAGCTGAAGAAGGAAGAAGGGGTTTCGCCCCTTACCCTCTTCTTCAACCAGTTCAAAAACATCCTCATCCTCATCCTCCTGATTGCAATCGTTCTTTCAGCCCTTGTTGGTGAAGTCGTGGATGCGGCCATCATCGGGGTTATAGTTGTCTTCTGTGCAGTGCTGGGGTTTGTTCAGGAGTACCGGGCAGAACGGGCCCTGGAGGCTCTAAAGAAGATGCTGACTCCAACGATCACAGCGCTCAGGGGAGGCAAAGAAGAAGAAATTCCCTCCAAAGAGCTTGTGCCGGGTGATATTTTACTTCTTGAAGCAGGGGATAAGATTCCTGCCGATGCAAGGTTGGTTGAAAACCATTCCTTAAGATGCGATGAGGCTTCTCTCACAGGGGAGTCTGTTCCAGTAGGTAAGGATATCAAGCCTTTGTCAGAAAATGTGCGTGTCAGTGATAGAAGAAACATAGTCTTTACAGGTACGATAGTGACCTACGGCAGGGGTAAGGCAGTTGTCACATCAACAGGCATGAGCACAGAGTTTGGAAAAATTGCTGAGGAGGTAATGACCGTAAAGACAGAGAAGACTCCTCTTGAGAAAAGGACAGAAGAAATAGGCAAATGGCTCGGCATCATTGCCCTGGGTATCTGTTTCCTCGTTGCAGGGATCAGCGTTTTCAGGGAGGTTTTATGGGGCAAGGTCGATTTTCCTTTCATCGTCACCATGGTGATGTTTGCCATCGCCCTGGCCGTAGCCGCCGTCCCTGAAGCGTTGGCCGCCATTGTCACAGGGGCCCTCGCCATCGGCATGCATCAGATGGCGAAGCAAAATGCGCTGGTGAGAAAGATGACTGCCGTGGAGACTCTGGGATGCACCACCGTGATCTGTTCCGATAAGACAGGCACTCTTACCAAGGGGGAGATGACGGTGAGGAAGTTATTTTCCGGAGGGAAAATGATTGAAGTCACAGGTGTGGGTTACACGCCAGAGGGGGAGTTCAGAGGTTCTGATATCCCGGCAGCAAATCAACCATCATTGCGATTACTTCTTCAGGGAGGCCTCCTTTGCAGTGATGCTGTTTTAGAGGAGAAAGAGGGCAAATGGGTGATTAAAGGCGACCCGACAGAAGGCGCCCTTGTTGTAGCCGCCGTAAAGGCAGGCTTACATGAGACGGAAATGAGACTTGAAAACACGAGGATCGAAGAGATCCCTTTTAGTTCTGAGAGAAAGCGCATGACGACCATCCATCAAATGGCGGATGGTAAAAGAACGGCCTTTATGAAAGGCGCTCCTGAAGTGGTTTTGGAAAAGAGTTCTCATATCTTAGTAGATGGTGAGATAAGGGAACTAGGAGAAAAAGAAAGGGGTGACATCTTAAAAGCAAACGAAGAAATGGCACAAGCGGCATTGAGGGTTCTTGGGTTTGCATATAGAGAATGCACCGAACCGGTTGAATGCTCAGAGGAACATCTCGAGCATCACATGATTTTTATAGGCCTTGCAGGGATGATGGACCCACCGAGAGAGGAAGCGATCGAAGCCACAAGGGTATGCAAACAGGTTGGCATTAAACCTATCATGATTACAGGGGACCACAAACTAACTGCCGTCGCCATTGCCAGAGAGATTGGCATCTATAAGGATGACGACAGGGTTTTGACCGGTGAAGAATTGGAGAAGATGCCGGACGAAGAGTTCGAGAAGATCGTAAATAAAGTCACTGTCTATGCCAGGGTTTCACCGATGGATAAGCTAAAGATTGTCAAGGCCTGGAAAGCAAGGGGTGAAGTGGTAGCGATGACTGGCGATGGCGTGAATGATGCTCCGGCCCTCAAACATGCGGATATCGGAATCGCCATGGGGATCACCGGCACGGAGGTGACCAAAGAGGCCTCGGATATGGTTCTAAGCGATGATAATTTTGCCACCATTGTGAAGGCCATCGAACGGGGCAGATGGATTTACGACAATATCAAGAAATACCTCACCTACCTCCTCCGATGTAATATTACAGAAGTGGCGGTCATCGGTGGGGTGGTCATCATTTCGGGCCCGGAATATCTGCCACTTCTTCCAGCAGCCATCTTGTATATGAACCTTGCAACGGATGGACTTCCTGCCCTCGCCTTAGGTATCGCTCCTCCTGATCCGGACCTTATGCAGAGACCGCCGAGGGATCCCAAGGAGAGTGTCTTTTCCTGGGATGTAAGGGCTTTCATTATCTTGGCTCTTTTAATTGAGGTCCCCTTCTTCTACTACCTCTTCTATAATGAGCTCACCGACCTCACCCATGCCAGGACAGAGATTTTCTTCCTTTTCATCATCATCGAGCTCATCATCGCACTGAACTTCCGTTCAATGAGATACAGTATATTCAAGGCCCGGCCTCACAAATGGCTTCTCTTGGCCATTGGCTGGGAGTTGGTATTGATTGCCGTATTGATTCAGATCTCTTCCGTACGCGATGCTTTTGGGATCATCAAACCCTCATTCTCTGATCTTCAGATCATATTGGGTTTTGGCATCATTGTATTTATCTCCATGGAGGTCATCAAAGTGATTTTGAGGAAGAAGATGTCTCCGGGAAGAAGGATGTCTGTATAAAAAACGCTGAGCGCCTGCCTGCGGCAGGCATGCGCTCAGCGCATAGCGAAACCCGTTAAGCCCTCTTTTTTAGAATTCGAGAGGGCTTTTTATTCTCTTGTGAAAACAGAGGAAATTTTTTAAAATAATATCTAAAAGAAGAAATTAGAAACCTGAAGCACGAAAAGATAAACAAATTTCAATTACCAAATTTAGAATGTCCCCCCATCCCTCTCCCCTCGGGGGAGAGGGGAAGGGTGAGGGGCGAGGGGGGGGTTATGAAAAAGCCTTTGGTTGGAATTCTGATGGGAAGCGATAGTGATTTGCCGGTCATGGATAAGGCCGCAGAGGTTTTGAAAGAGATGGGGATTCCCTATGAAATGGATATCAGCTCAGCCCATCGCCTTCCCGAGAAGACGGCCGATTATGCAAAGACAGCAAGGGAGCGTGGACTCGAAATTCTGATCGCAGGGGCGGGGATGGCGGCTCACCTTGCAGGGGTGCTGGCCGCCCATACCACATTGCCCGTCATCGGGGTTCCACTGAAGTCAGGCAGCCTCGAGGGAGTCGATGCCCTCTATTCCACTGTTCAGATGCCTCCTGGAATTCCTGTAGCTACGGTTGGAATTGACGGAGCAAAGAATGCCGCCTATCTCGCCTGTGAAATCCTCTCGATTAAATATCCTGAGATCGCAAAAAAATTGGAGGAGTTCAGGGAGAAGATGAGAAAGGATTTGGAGAAAAAATCGAAGGCTCTCAAAAGACCCCCCTCACCTTAACCCTCTCCCTTGACGGGAGGGTCGCTGACGCTACATAGCTTTAGCGACGTAGCGGATGAAGGGGAGGGTGAAATAGATAGAGATGAAGCAAGATGAGCTGATCCACCAGGCCGCAGAGATCATTAAACGAGGAGGAATCGTCGCCTTTCCAACAGAGACCGTTTATGGCTTGGGAGCGGATGCCTTCAACCCCCTTGCGGTGGCTCGAGTCTTTGAGGTCAAACAAAGGCCGTATTTTGATCCATTGATCGTCCATGTAGCATCCCATCGCGACCTGAATCATTTGGTTTCAGAGATTCCATCTAACGCGGAAAAGCTGATAGAGCGGTTCTGGCCCGGTCCGTTGACCCTTGTCCTCTTAAAGAGAGAGGAGGTTCCCGATATCGTTACCTCCGGGCTGCCGACAGTTGCTGTCAGGATGCCGAAACATCCCGTCGCTCTATCTTTGATCGAAGAATCAGAATGTCCGATTGCGGCACCGAGCGCAAACCCTTTTGGCTACTTAAGCCCGACCACAGCCGAGCACGTTCAAGAACAACTGGGGGATCAGGTCGATCTCATTCTCGATGGAGGGCCCTGTGAGGTGGGAGTGGAATCGACCATCCTCTCTTTTGCAGAGAAAACCCCCAAACTGTTAAGGCCAGGGGGAGTTCCCCTGGAAGAGATCGAATCGATCATTGGTCAGGTCGAGGTCAGGTCGAATAAGGAGAAAATCCTCGCGCCCGGAATGCTTCCGAGACATTATGCCCCCCAAACCCCTGTCCTGCTCCATTGGTCTGAAAAGAATGCGGAGGCCTATAGAGGTAAAAGGATCGGGTTTCTTGCCTTTCAGGAACCCAGGCTTTTTTTAAAATTTATTCATATCGAAGTCCTTTCGAAAAAGGGCGATTTGAGAGAGGCGGCGGCAAACCTCTTTTCAGCCATTCGTCGTCTGGATGCTTTGAAACTGGATCTGATTCTGGCGGAATCTGTTCCTGAAGCCGGTCTGGGACGGGCCATCATGGACCGCCTCCGCCGCGCCAGTTCCCAGGGAGAATAAAAACGATGAAAAAAGTTATTTTCATCCTCTTGTTGTTTCTTCCACTCTCCACCTTCTACGCTTCGCATTCCTTTGGTCTATCAGCCGGGGAAATCCGGTTGGTTGTCGATGCCCAGTATTTTCAGGTCGCCAGAAAGATGATTCAGGAGGCGAAGACCTCGATTCGGGTAATGATGTTTGAGATGGGATATTATGAAAAACATCCCAATACTCCATCCAATCTTCTCATTAAAGAATTGATCGAGGCAAAGAAGCGCGGGACCAGAGTTGAAGTGATTCTGGAGATAAGAGAGGGCGATGATAGGACCACCAAACATAACCGACAGACCGGAAAGATATTATCGGATGGGGGAGTGGAGGTGATTTACGATCCCCTGTTTAAAACCACCCATGCGAAGCTGATGGTTGTTGATGGAGAGCTTGTCCTGTTAGGGAGTACGAATTGGGTCTTCTCCTCCCTGACGAATAACCATGAAGTCTCCGTCCTCATCCGGTCAAAAGAAGTGTCAAAGGAATTGATCAACTATTTCAATCAAATCAAAGCCACCGGCACTAAATCTCAAAAGAAGGAATGATGGAATGTTGGAATAATGGCTTAAACCCAAAACTGATCTAAAATGGGTTTTACCCCAATATTCCAGTTTTCCATTATTCCAGTATTCCGATCTTTGGTCATGCTCATCGATTCCCACGCTCATCTGGAAATGCCTGAGTTCAGGAAAGACTTAAGTGAAGTCCTTCAGAGGGCTAAGGATTCAGGCATCGGATATATCTTCACTGTTGGTACGGAGAGGAAAGACTGGAGGAGAGCCCTTGAGATCGCCGGCTCTCACCCATCTGTCTATGCGATTTTAGGAGTGCATCCCCATAATGCAAGGGAAATTGACGAAAAAACCTATCCAGCCCTGAAAGAACTTTGTAAACACGAAAAGGTGAAGGCGTATGGTGAGATCGGATTGGATTTTTTTCGCAACCACTCTCCCCGGGATGTTCAGCTCAAACGATTCCGCGAACAGATCGCCCTGGCTAAAGAACTACGACTTCCCATCGTGGTCCATGACCGGGAGGCTCATCAGGAGACGCTGGAGATCCTGAAATCAGAAAAAGCAGGGGAGAACGGGGGAATCATCCACTGTTTTTCAGGAGATGAGGAGATGGCGAAAGCTTGTATCGACATGGGTTTCTATATCTCCATCCCCGGAAGTATCACCTATAAAAATGCGGAGAGATTTCGGGAAATTGTGAAGTCTCTCCCCCTGGAAACCCTCCTCGTTGAGACGGATGCTCCATTCCTCACCCCCGTTCCTTTTCGGGGAAAGAGGAACGAGCCAAGTTATGTTCGATACACGGCTGAAAAGGTGGCCGAGATCAAGAAAGTCTCTTTTGAGAAAGTGGCAGAAGTAACGACAGAAAACGCGTTGAGAGTTTATAGGTTGAAAGTTTAATCTTAATTTTAATGGTGATTTTCAGTACTGTCCGGTTAAAGTTTTAAAAAAATTCGAAT
>MGQQ01000138.1 GCA_001798855.1 Deltaproteobacteria bacterium RBG_16_49_23
CTGGGCGAGGAAGAATTGAAAAAGGGCAGGGCGGTCCTGAGAGATATGAAAGACAAATCCCAGGAAGAAATCCCAACCGCCGATCTGTTGAATATACTAAAGGAAAAAGTTGGGCGTCAGGGGTAAAGCGAAAAGGGTTGAACGTTTCATGCTTCAGTGCTATTATGTTTTTAAACCCTTTACGCCTTGCGCCTAACACCTGACGGTTTTTTACGCTATGCGCCATGCTCTCTGCGCTATGCGGTTTTGTGATTGGGGGATCGTTCAATGGTAGGACAACGGACTCTGACTCCGTGAATTGAGGTTCGAGCCCTCATCCCCCAGCCAATGATTTCAAGGCCTTAGAGAAACCACCTTTTGAGGGATCACAGATTGGGGTGGATTTTGTGACATAATCCGATCCAAAACGTTGATAGCTCTCGTCTTGTGATTCGGAGAAAGGTGGGCATATCTCAAGGTCATTGTCAGATCGTTGTGACCTAACAACTCCCTCACTGTATTTAAATCTTCCCCTGCCATGACCAGATTTGAAGCAAAGGTATGACGAAGGTCATGGAATCTAATAATCGAAAGAATCATCCTCATAATACTCCCTCCCTTCCTTAAATTTAGCCCTCATGTTTATAAAACAACAAAACCCCATCCCCTTTTAAGAAATGGGGTCTAATTTTCTCAACCCATAATCCCCCCTTGGGTTAAAGGTTAGCGTTAGAGGGCCTCAGTTTGGGTAAGAGACTATCAGAGGCGTCCAGGGAAGTCAACAGGGAATAGGGAAATTGTCAGGAAAGTTTACAATTTTAAAAATTGGAAAATTCCTTAATTGGTTCATATGGGTAGAATAACAGCCTAAAGCTCCTGTCGGGAAACATTACATTCTGGCCTTTTTAGAAATATCGGGGTTCGATAAAACCCAATGATATTAAATGCTTATAAAATGGCCTACCTTGGTATGGAAAATGCTTGAAAAGTATGATGTATTGGTTTATGCATTCAACACCAAACCATTAGGGGGGACGACCAATGCGAAAAATATTTCCCTTAATAACTTTCTTGGCAATCATATTCGGAGTAACGGTTACTACCTATGCTACACTCTGGGATCGTGGAGGAGGCCTCATCTATGATGATGTCCTGAACATCACATGGCTTCAGAATGCCAACTATGTCAACACCTCTAGGTATGACGATGCTCTCTACGGTTTTGATACAAATGGAATGCTAACGTGGCAAGATGCCATGTTATGGGCTAATAATCTGAGTTACACTGATACCCAAACAGGCATTATTTACAATGATTGGCGTCTGCCAATAACTTTTTATCCCTCTGCGGATGGATACAACGATGGCAGTGAGATGGGTTCCCTGTATTACGTTGGGCTGAAGAATCTGTGGGGGGACCCAAGTCCACTTTTCTCCCCCTTCGAGAATGTTCAGGATTATTGGTACTGGTCTCAAACGGGATACGAAGTTGAATTCGCTTGGGGCTTCTCGTTTCGGGACATACCTACTACTTCAGGGTTTATCGAAAGCGGGTACCAGGCCACGCCCTACAAACCTGCGGTGGCGTATTGTTGGGCGGTACGTGATGGTGACGTTGCCCCGGTCCCCGAACTCTCCACCATGCTCCTCCTTGGTTCTGGGTTGCTTGGTCTTGTAGGACTTAAGAGGAAGTTTAGGAAGTGAATTCAGGTAACAACAGTATTAAACATATGTTGGTATACGAGTTATACACATTTGATCCAATAAATGGATATGAGTTAACTGGGGTACTTCCCGAGAGAAGAAAAAACCCAAAGAGAATGACCGAGGACTCTGTCCTGGGTTGGGGAAGAATTCTCTTAGGTGGTAATGCAAATAACAAGAGCATCTATTTCAAGAAAGTAACATTAGATAATGATGGCAGAATCCTTTGGGTTAATCTGGATATCAATAGTAATACAATAACCTTTCAGTGATCATTGGAAAATAAATCCATACTCACAGACAACGGAGATGTGAATGAGGAGTTTCCTGATTAATAAAAACCTGTCTCTTTATTACTGGCTCAAAAAGAGAATCGGAAAGGAGAGGGCTTACAGGGCGGCAATTGTCTTTGAGAAAGTTATCCTGATCTTTGGAAGAGGAACATATGAGGGAAATGGAACATGGTAGGTTACGAATTCTACTGGCGTGATGAAATCGAGAAAGAGCATTTTATTGGGATACTCCCAGAGAGAAGGAAGATTCCAGAGAGAATAACAAAGGATTCTGTTTTGAATTGGGGATGGAAGATTATAGGCAATAATTCAGATGTCAGCAATATCTATTTCGTTCAGGTAGAAATGGAGGAACTTAAAAAATAAACCCATATAGAATTAGAGGAGGGCAAAGGCAGAGTTAAACGGCTCTGCCTTTTTTGTTTGTTTCCTTCGGTAATCATCAACTTCCAGGTTAACCTGTTACTGTAGATAGGTGTACTCCTCAACCCTGTAAGCCACAATGGCAGGAGTAAACCCTCACGGTCGTATATAAGGGTAACTTTTTTTTGGGGGGGGGTTCTATATATAGCGGATATATGGTCAGAAAGAGCCCCTGCCATCCCCCAAAGCCACCCCTCTCTTTCCACCATATAAAAGGGGAGGGAGCGATTCCGCTCCTCTCCCCCTATACCTCCTTGTGGTGGATTTTGTGACAGGTTCAATTCCTTTTTAGGCTTTTCGAGGCTTCCCCGTCATCCATCTCAATTTCAGGTTTTCTTAATATCTTCGGTGTCTTTATCCTCCTTGCCTTGTGCTTTATTTCTTGCCTCAGTGCCACTCTGACTCCGTGAATTGAGGTTCGACTCCTCATCCCCCAGCCAATGAGTAAAAAATGGGTTTACCTTAAATGAGCCAAACCCGTTTTTTATTACAAGAATCAGGCAATAGCTTATATGAAATGGGTGAACCTTCACAAGATTTAGACATGTAGAAATTTGCTTGACAACTCCAAATATCTATATAAAATGGAGTTATGTATTCCAGATTGCTCAGTCCGCCCAGGGCCAAAAGCTTCTTTTTGTTCGGTCCCCGGGGAACCGGTAAGACCACATGGGTGAAGTCGGCCTTTCCAAAGGCCATCTATATCGATTTATTAGAAGCTGAGCTGTTTAACGATTTAACAGCGAATCCACAACGATTGTCGAATTTTATCCCTCCTGATTTCAAAGACTGGATTATTATTGATGAAATTCAGCGAATCCCCGATCTTTTACATGAAGTTCATCGTTTGATTGAAGCAAAAAAGTATCATTTTATTCTCACCGGGTCCAGCCCCCGGAAACTGAAGAAAAGAGGGCCAAATCTTCTGGCTGGCCGGGCATTAACGC
The DNA here is from genome assembly GCA_001798855.1 of Deltaproteobacteria bacterium RBG_16_49_23. Lineage (GTDB taxonomy): Bacteria > Desulfobacterota > BSN033 > BSN033 > UBA1163 > RBG-16-49-23. The sequence continues at coordinate 3,347 of MGQQ01000138.1, forward strand.
TTTCCTTACATCCTTTATCGGTCGCTGAGTTAGGAGGGGATTTTCGGTTAGAGCATTCCCTTACGTATGGTCATTTGCCCAGCGTTTACATAGAAACCGATCCCCAAAAGTATCTCGAGGCCTATGTCAGGACCTACCTCGAGGAAGAAATTCGTCAGGAGGGGCTTACGAGAAACCTTTCAACATTTGCTCGATTTTTGGAGGCGGCGAGTTTTTCCCAAGGGTCTGTTTTGAACATTTCTTCGGTGGGGCGGGAGTGTCATGTCGAGAGAAAGGCTGTTGAGAGTTATTTTTCGATCCTTGAGGACCTTATGATCGGATACAGGATACCCATTTTCTCTAAGAAGGCAAAAAGACGGCTTATCGTGCATCCCAAATTTTATTTTTTTGATGTGGGTGTCTATAGGACTTTGAGACCCATGGGCCCGCTTGATGCTCCGGAAGAGGTTGATGGAATCGCTCTGGAAACACTCTTCCTTCAGGAGCTCATCGCCCTTAACGATGCCTTGGATTTGAGGTATAAGGTCTTTTACTGGCGTACTTCTAACGGCAGAGAGGTGGACTTTGTCCTGTATGGCCCTAAAGGGTTGCTCTCTTTTGAAATAAAAAGAACATCCAGAATAACATCAAACATGCTGGGGGGATTGAAATCATTCTTGGCGGATTATCCTATGGCAAAGGCGTATTTCGTTTACATGGGGAATCGGCGAATGTATGAGGGCAAAATTGAGATTGTTCCGGTCCAGGAGATCCTGAAAGATTTAAAAACATTATTAGCCTGACAACATGAGGCGATGATAAAAAACACCGTCTTTCCGTTATCTCATCCTGCCCGTCATGTCGGCTATTTCTTCTCCTGACCGGCTAATTTGGCCCAGGAGTCACGAAGGGTCACAACACGGTTGAAGGCAGGCCTTCCAGGAATAGAGTCTTTTAGATCCAGACAGAAATAGCCGAGCCTTTCAAACTGGAAACGGTCTTCAGATTTTATTGTTGCGAGGCCAGGTTCCACGCGACATGTGGTAAGGATTTCCAGCGATTTTGGGTTCAGGTATTTTGTAAAATCACCCTCTTCACCCATTGGATTGGCGACCTGGAAGAGTCGATCATATAATCGTACCTCGGCAGAAATAGAATGTTCTGCCGATACCCAGTGGATCGTTGCATCGACCTTCCGCCCATCGGGAGCAAACCCGCTCCGGGTCTCCGGATCATAGGTGCAGTGAACTTCGACCACTTGGCCTGTTTTAGGATCTTTAACAACGCCCACACATTTTATAAAGTATCCATAGCGTAAACGGACTTCCCGGCCAGGGGAAAGGCGGTAAAACTTCTTGGGCGGATTCTCCATAAAATCTTCCTGTTCGATATATAAGACCCGGGAAAAGGGAACTTTCCGGGAACCCAAGATTGGATTCTGAGGATGATAGGGGGAATCGAATTCTTCCACCCGGCTTTCCGGGTAGTTGTCAATGACGACCCGGAGAGGATGAAGCACAGCCATGACCCGGGGGGCCTTTTCATTCAGATCTTCACGAACGCAGTGTTCAAGGAGAGCCATGTCGATGATGCTGTCATTTTTGGCCACGCCAATCCGCTCACAGAAGCTGCGGATTGCCTCCGGTGTATAGCCCCGCCTTCTCATTCCGGCAATGGTTGGCATCCTTGGATCATCCCATCCCGTCACATACCCCTTCCGGACTAATTCAATCAGTCTCCGCTTGCTGAGAACCGTATAACTGAGGTTGAGCCGTGCGAATTCGATCTGTTGAGGATGGCATTCCGTTTTTAATCCATCCAAAATCCAGTCATACAGGGGGCGGTTATTTTCAAACTCGAGGGTGCAGATCGAATGAGTGATCTTCTCAATCGAATCGGAGAGACAGTGGGCAAAGTCATACATCGGATAGATACACCACTGATTGCCTGTCCGGTAGTGATGTGTTCGCTTGATACGATAGAGCACCGGGTCCCGCATGACGATATTCGGGGACGCCATATCGATTCGGGCACGAAGGACAAGGGCTCCATCCTCACACTCCCCGGCCTGCATGCGTTTGAACAGATCGAGGTTTTCCTCCACTGACCGGTTCCGATAAGGACTTTCCTTGCCGGGTTCGGTCAGGGTGCCCCTGTGCTCCCGGATCTCATCCGCGCTCAGACTGCAGACATAGGCTTTGCTCTCCTTAATCAATTGAACAGCATACTGATAGAGTTGTTCGTAGTAATCCGAGGCATAATAGAGGCGGTCCTCCCAGTCAAATCCAAGCCACTTCACATCCCGGATGATCGAATCGACATATTCCTGGGTTTCCCCACTCGGGTCCGTATCATCCATCCGGAGATTACAGGCGCCTCCATACTGGGCGGCGATTCCGAAATTGAGGCAGACCGACTTGGCATGTCCGATATGGAGATAGCCGTTCGGCTCAGGCGGGAATCGGGTGGCCACACGGCCCTTGAACCTTTTCGTTCTCGAGTGATCTTCAATGATCTCCCTTATAAAATCCGATGGGGGTGAATGTTGGATTTGAGCCATAGATTCCGTTCCTTTCTCTTTTCTCAGATTTGCTTTGGTGTTCTATTGCTGTATTCAGGTCTATTTTACAACAAAATTCGATTTTTTCCTAAACCGGGTTTTTGTGTAACCCCTCAGAAGCTGTGAAAAAATTGACGGACTGTGCCTCGGCCCACAGGGTTGGGCGTCTTGTCCAAGCTTTAGAAGGCGGATCATTAGATGTTATGGGTAACCTTCGTTTCCGGTAAGATAGCGATCATACCCGGATTTAGACAACGTAGTTTAAGATTAGAGGTTCCGCCCTAAAGCTTCTCCAATCCCCCCAACCCTGTGGGCCGGAATGATGCCGATTCTATAAATGTGATTTTTTCACACCTTCTCAGTTATGGGGTTGTATTTGACCCAACAGGGTCGGAAGGTTCTCCCGACCCTGTTCTGTTTCATTAACTTCTGAGGGGTTACCCTTTTGTTTTCTTTCATTTGATAACTGTTTCGTTATTTGATATGATGTAGTTTATGATATAATGTCTCGGTAAAATACGATCCATAGGGGGGATTATGGAACAGGCCAAAGATTTCATCTTAAGGCACTTTGAGAAGATTCTCGTCGTCATCATCCTTCTTGCCTCCTTCATCGGCACCTATCTTATCGAAGAGAAATCGATTGTTTTGAATTTTTATTATCTTCCCGTGCTTGCATCGGGTTACTTTTTGGGGAGACGGCTGGGGGTGCTGACCGCTGTCTTTTCGATTCTTGTCGTTGTGATCTCATCCTTGTTTTTTCCAAATTCTTTTTTCGGAAACCAGGATTTTCTGAAAAGCTTTGCCCAGATTTCTTCATGGGCTGGCTTTCTTATTTTAGCGAGCGTTGCGGTCGGAACCTTGTATGAACAGAATGAACACCGCATACGGGACCTAAAAAATGCCTATATCGGCATTCTGGAAATCCTCTCAAAATATCTTGAGTCAACCGACCGCTATACCAAGGGTCACTCCGTAAGGGTTTCGGAACTGGCCATGGAGATCGGGGTTGCCATGGAATTGCCGCGGGCAGAAGTGGAGAATGTTCGTGTTGCCGGTTTACTTCATGACATCGGAAAGATAGAAGTCAGCGGAGACATCCTCAGGAAAGCAGCTGCCTTGACAACAGAGGAACGCGAATTAATCGACGAACATACCGTCAAGGGAGCCTATCTCCTCAGCTCTGTAGGTTCGGTTCTGAAAGAGGTTGTTCCCATTGTCGTTGCACATCATAAATTTTTTATCGATTCCATTGATAAACCTGAGAAAGACATCGTTGGCATGCCCCTGGGCGCCCGAATCGTTGCTGTTGCAGATGCCTTTGATGCAATGACGAGTGACAGACCCTATCGGAAAGGAATGACCCCCCGGGAAGCGGCTGAAGAGATCATTAAAAATTCAGGGAAACAGTTTGACCCGGAGGTGGTCGACGCTTTCAAACATGTCATTAGAGAAAAGCTGGAAAGTATCTAAATCCGCTGAATGGGATCAACACCTTTGAACCATGAAAATCCCCCCTCGCCCCCCTTTTTCTAAGGGGGGTAATGATCTCCTCCCTTTGGTCTCCGACCCAGAGTGGTCTCCGACCCGGAGGGCAAAGGGAGGTAGGGAGGGATTTAAGAATGTTATTTCTGAACAGTTTTACCACCTAACGGATGAAAGGAGGGATGGAAGGTGGCAGTTGAATATGTTTATGAACATGTCGTGACTCCGATCGACACTACAGCCTCAGGGATTGCTTACGACGGGAGTTACATCGAGTGGGCCTGCACGGCAAGGGAGCGGATGATGGTCGATCATCTGGATATGAGCGAAGCCCCTTCTCCCTGGTTTCTGGTAGGAGAGACAAATGTGCGGTTTATGACCCCTGCCTATCTCAACGACCGGATTGAGGTCCGCGTGAAGGTAGGAGACCATCATGTGGAAAAGGGGTATGCCAAGCTTGACTTCCGGTTCATCAATAAAGCGACCGGTCAGCTCATTGCCCAGGGATATCAGATCATCTTCTTCTATGATTCAAAGACGGGCAAGCGGGTTCCCATCTCAGGGGAATTCAGAAAATTATTATAGTACGGGTTCCGCCTTCACCCCGTTAGAAATAATGCCCTGCTCGGTTTCGAGTCGCAACGACTGGAATTTCTAACGGGGTTCACTCTTCAAGAATGATCCTCGCATCGACGGCAAGGGCGCCTTTTTTGTAGGCCATGACGGGGTTGAGCTCGAGCTCTCTAATCTCCGGGTTCTCTTCCATCACTCCCGATATTTTCAGGATGATCTCTATTAACGCCGGAAGATCGGCTGGTTCCTTTCCCCGGTAACCCTGCAGCAATGGGTATCCTTTTAACTCTTCGATCATCTCCAGAGCATCTTTTCGACTCAGCGGAATAATCCTGAAAGAGACATCTTTGAGAACTTCCACAAAGATTCCACCCAGACCAAACATGATGACCGGCCCGAACTGGGGATCTTTGCTTGCGCCTACAATCACCTCTGTTCCAGGCTTTGCCATCTTTTGCACGGATACCCCCCGGATGGACGCCGAAGGATTTTTCTCTTGAACCCGATCCATGATCTGACTGTAAGCGGCCTTGACATCGGAGGCATGATTCAGGGAAAGTTTCACACCGCCTGAGTCACTCTTGTGAACGATATCCGGGGAAGCGATCTTCAAAGCCACAGGAAAACCCATCTCCTGGCTGAACAGAATGGCCTCTTTCTGAGTTCTGGCCAGTCTTGTCTCGATCACGGGAATCCCTGCCTGCTTCAGGAACTTTTTCGATTCAAATTCGGTCAGAATCCGTCTTCCCTCCTTTCTCAATTGTGCGATCATCGCTGATTTCTTCATTGATCTCCTCCCTTCGCCTTCGCATATTGGCTCGCCACCCCCAGCGCTTTAATAGCCATTTCGATATCCGGAAATACCGGGAATCCCAGTTCCTCCAGCCGGCGGGACATTTCATTGATCGAGTCCAATCTCGGCCCATAGACCCATGAGGCGACCGGCACCCGGTTCCCCTGCAACTCCCTGTAGATTTTTAGATATTCCTCGATGAACTCACCGGAAGGGCCCGTCCAAATGACATTGAAGATAGAGTCGATACAAGGATCAACGGTCACGGTCTTCAGAATTTCAGAATAGATGGACATATAATCATTGACCACGGCCATCGGCGGCCCGATATCTACGATTCTCTTTCCCAGACCCGGAAAGATGGCATCTAATTTTTTTCTCGTTCGAGGAGATAATAAGGGAACAGAGAGACCGTATTTCGCTCCCTCGTCAATGGCCAGAACCCCGACCCCGCCGGTGAATGTGATGATTCCCAGCCGATTCCCTTTGGGCAGGGGTTGATAAGCAAAGATTTTAGGCAACTCAAACAGCTCCCGGAAATTTTCCAGCCGGATGATTCCGGACTGTTTGCAGGCCGCATCAAATATCCGGTCGTCCAGGGCAAGGGAACCGGTGTGAGAGGCGGAGACGCGAGCTCCCTGTCCCGTCCTGCCCGATTTTAAGATGAGGACGGGTTTCCTGGAGGTCACCCTTTTTGAAACCTTCAGAAACCTCCGGCCATCTTTAATGCTTTCAAGATAAAGGGTCATCACTTTTGTCAATGGATCTCTTTCGAGATAGTCCATGATGTCGCATTCATCGACATCACACTTATTTCCAAAGTCGCATATTTTGCTTACCCCGTAGCGGAGGTCTCCGTAAGGAAAGGCCTGGGGATTAATCATCCCTGTCTGTGCGCAGATGGCTATTGTCCCCTCCTTTACCCTTTCGTATCCCATTTCGTAGGGGTTGGGAATGAGGCCTTTTGCCGGATTGGCGACGCCTGCCGTATTGGGCCCGATGATTCGAAGGTCTCCCTGCCCGGCAATCGCCACGATCTCCTCTTGAAGTCTGCGTCCTTCCTCATCCCTTTCCGCAAAACCATCCGAGACGACAATGGCGGCCCTCACCCCTTTCTGTATGCACTCTCTCAGGATTCCGGGCACGGACTTGCTGCCTGTGATGATGAGAACCAGATCTATTCTTTGTGGGACCTCCTTAATCGAGGGATAGACCGTTAATCCCCAAATCTCTCTATAGGATGGATTGACAGGATAGATTTCTCCCTTAAAACCGGCATTGATCAGAGACTTGATCACCACATAGCCGCCAAAAAAGCCTTCTTTCAGCGATCCGATAACAGCGATGCTCCGGGGATCAAAAAAGGGGGTGAGACCGCTTCGCTCCGGCTTTTTATGTGGCATTTACATTCTCCTTAGGATGGCTTTGATCTTTGGCGATAGACCCACTCAAATTAACCATTTCAACAAACGATTTCAACCTAAATTGAACGATTCTTTTTGGAATTTATTGTAGCCCCAGGCTTTAGCCTGCGTTTTCCTCTCACCCGCCGGGTGAGAATTTGTTTCCGACCCGCCTGCCAAAGAACTTGTTCGGCGGGCAGGTAAAATCACACAACCTAAAGGTTGCGGTTACATTTTAGATGATAAATCGCTCAATTTAATTTCAATACATTTTGCGGGAAACATAAGATGAATGGGGAGAGAGATCCCTAACTCAGGATTCGGACTTCGAGGAAGAGATCTCCCCGGTTGCCCTCACGGTCAGCCCGGCCCAAACCCTTCAGACGAAGCTGTGTGCCTTGACGGACCCTCTGGGGAATCGTGACGATTATGTGTCTCTTCTTTAATCCCTGGGGGACCGCGACCATTTTTCGGGCTCCCTGAAGGGCCTCCTTCGGCGTAATCAAGATTTCTCCAGAAAGATCCAATTCTTCGGAAAGGGACTGAGGGGAGATGGTCTGAAGGCGTGGCGTGGTCTTCCTATCGGTATAATGGCGTAACCCCTGACCCAAACCCATCCTGGGAATCAGGTCAAATAGTTTGATGAAAACGAGGCCGACGGCAAAACCGCCGACATGGGCCCAGAAGGCAACCCCTCCGACATTTTTTGGAGTGAGGCTTGCGGAAAATACCTGTATGAGAAGCCAGTAACCGAGAAAGATGAAGGCCGGGATTTCCACAAACTGGAAAAAGAAGAAGATCGGAATCAATGTGTAGATTCGGGAACGGGGATAAAGGAGAAGATAGGCTCCCATGATCCCTGAGATGGCTCCGCTTGCGCCAATGGTGGGGATTCCGGAGTCCCAGTTGGTGTAAAGATGGATCAACCCCGCTGCCATTCCGCAAAGGAGGTAGAAGATCAAGTATCGAATATGACCGAGCCGGTCCTCGATGTTATCTCCGAAGATATAGAGGAACCACATATTGCCGAGTATGTGAAAGAAACCGCCGTGAAGAAACATCGATGTGATGAAAGGGAAGGCCTGCTCTAAGAATGTAAATTGTACGGAGAGCTCCGGATTGGAATACCGGAGGGGGACAATTCCATAGAAATATAGGGCTTCCCTCAAATGAGGACCCTGGTAGAGTTGCCAGAGAAAGGCGATGCCATTGGCGATAATGATCAGGAGATTGACCACTGGAAAGGTCTTTGATCGAATCGCATCTCGAATGGGAATCATGGGCGCTCTCCTCTAATACTTCCCCTCTCCTCATGGGGGAGAGGAGAAGGGTGAGGGGAAATTTCAAATATTTTTAGATCTCAGATTTTTAAATACTATACCAATGATCACTAAAAAAACAAGCGGGTTGAGAATTCAGACCGGCTGGAAACGTGTTTTTGTCCTTGATTTTTAATAAAGCGTGAGTTAACTTGAACAAGGTGTTGATAAGGCCAAACTGGCTTGATTACAGTTAGCAAGAAGTGTTTGCTGTCGTTTCTTGCTAATTGAAAATTGCTAATTGATCACTGAAAATTGATTTTTTTAGGAAGGGTCCCATCGTCTAGTGGCCTAGGACACCGGCCTCTCACGTCGGTAACACGGGTTCGAACCCCGTTGGGACCATTAAGTGGTTTGTATCAATTTACGGTTTGAAATCATTTTTGTAAAATCCCTCCGATCCTCCCTTTGCCAAAGGGAGGTGAAAATTATCCCTCTTTTAACAAAGTCGGTACGACTCGAAACCGAGGGGATGAAATAATTTTTTTCAAAAAGCAAAAGTATTACAAAGGTTTAAAGGGGTTAGGCGATTGGCCTAACCCCTTTTTTGTACACCTGCGAGGAAAGAAGATATTGCATAATTTTAAAAAATCTGGTTTAATTATAAGTATATAGAATTTATCGGAGAATCTTTAAATGGAGAACCTCAGCAGTCAAATCTTCTCTTTTTTAGTCGATAAGGGCTTGATCGAGAAGACCGAGTTAGAAAAGGCTTCCCTGCCGGATCAGGCGCCCGGCTCTCTCTCGCTTGAAGACCATCTCATCAGCTCCGGACTCATCACCAAGGAAGCGTTTCGTTCCGCGCTTGCGGAATTTTTCGGCGCCTCATTTGCACAGGAAGAGGATTTTCCCGTCGAGTCGGTTCTGGTCAATCATCTATCGATTCAATTTATGAGGGAATCAAAATTTGTCCCTGCCCGATTGGTGAACAATGAATTGACGGTCATTATGAGCAATCCACACGACTTCTATACGATCGATGCGATCCGGTTGGCGACCCAGTATGAAGTCCGTGCGCTGGTTGGAAGAGAGAATGAGATTCTGGAAGCCATCGACCGTCATTACGGATCCGGCCCGACCTCCATGGAGAAGATCATTGAGGACATGGAGAACATTCCGGAATATAGTCCGGAAGAGGAGGATAGCATCGATCACCTCCGGGATCTGGCCTCAGAAGGACCGGTCATCCGCCTGGTCAACCTCGTTATTTCAAAAGCGATCGAGACAAGGGCGAGCGACATACACTTCGAACCTTTTGAGGATCAGTTCAAGGTCCGGTACCGGATCGATGGCGTGCTTCACAATGTGGAATCTCCTCCCAAAAGACTTCAGGCGGCCATTGTCTCCCGCATCAAGATCATGGCGAAGCTCAATATTGCCGAGAGGCGGCTTCCCCAGGACGGACGGATTATGCTCCGGGTCAAGGGCAAAGAGGTTGATTTCAGGGTCTCCTCCATTCCGACCATCTATGGAGAGAGCCTTGTCTTAAGAATTCTGGATAAGACCAGCATCCTGATGGAAGTTGAGAGATTGGGTTTTCCCGAAGATACGCTCGCGGGCTTTGAATATCTGGTCGAAAGACCCCATGGGATCATCCTTGTCACCGGTCCCACGGGAAGCGGAAAGACGACCACCCTCTACTGTGCCCTGCAGAAAATCAATTCTTCCGAGAAGAAAATCATCACCGTTGAAGATCCGGTGGAGTACCAGTTAAAAGGCGTCAATCAAATTCAGGTGAAACCCTCCATTGGACTTTCTTTTAGCAATGCCCTGCGGTCCATTGTCCGCCAGGATCCGGATGTCATCCTCATCGGTGAGATCCGGGACGCAGAGACGGCGGAAATTGCCATTCACTCCGCCCTGACAGGCCACCTGGTCCTGAGCACCCTCCACACGAACGATGCCCCCAGCGCCATCACACGGCTTCTCGATATGGGCATGGAAGATTACCTCCTCTCCTCCACCATCATCGGGCTGCTGGCCCAGCGCCTGGTGAGAGTGGCCTGCCCTAACTGCCGGGAGCCTTATCCGCCGGACTCCCCCATTCTGAAAGGGCTAAAGACAGAAGTGAAGAGGCTGAACGGATTCAATCTCTTCGATGTCAAGGGATGTGAGAGCTGCGCCTACACAGGCTACCGGGGCCGGACAGGGATATTCGAATTCCTTAAAGTCAACGACGAAATTCAGAGGCTCATCCTGGAAAAGAAAGGTTCCCAGGTCATTAAGGAGGCGGCCCGAAAACAGGGCATGAGGACTTTGAGAGAGGATGGCTGGATGAAGGTGAGGCAGGGCATGACAACCGTTTCAGAGGTCTTAAGGGTCACACAGGAAGAAGAGATCCTGTATTAAAGTCATTTCAAATTTCAGATTGCAAATTGAAAAATTTACAATCTGAAATCTAAAATTTGAAATTAGCGGTTTAGGGTCTTGAGAAAAAAAGAAGGAGAAGGAAACAATAAAGGGAAATGGTAGAGTTCTTCTACAAAGCCACGACCCTCAGCGGACAGACGGTCGAAGGGTTAATGGAGGGCAAGGATGAATCCACAGTCGTCCAGAGCCTTCACCAGATGGGCTATATCCCCATTCGCATCGGCTCCGCTGAGAAAGGGGAGACGGGTTTTTCCCTTGCCTCCTTTTTGCCCCAACGGGTTGGCGTCAAGGACCTCCTCGTCTTTACTCAGGAGCTTTCTACTCTCGTTTCCGCAGGGTTGCCTATCGACCGGAGCCTCAGTATTCTGGGAACCCTGACCGAGAATCAAAAATTGGGAGAGACGGTAAAGGATGTGCTTAAGAGGATCGAGGGAGGAAACTCTCTGGCCGAGGCTCTCAGTAACCATCCTCGAATCTTTCCAAAACTCTACGTCAATATGGTGAAGGCCGGAGAAGCAGGGGGTTTTTTAGAGACGATTCTGGCGAGATTGGCTCAATATCTGGAGAGTTCAAAAGAGATCCGCGAGACCCTGATCTCCGTCATGATCTATCCCTTGATTCTTACCTTTGTCAGCGGGCTCTCCATCGCCATTTTGGTCACCTTTGTGATCCCGAGATTTGCCAAGATCTTTTCCGATATGGGACAGGCCATTCCCCTGCCCACGCAAATCATACTCTGGATCAGCCATGGGGTCAGGAGTTACTGGTGGGGAGGCCTGGGGGCGGCCGTCCTGGTCTATTACGGGTGGAAGCTCTATACCCGGGATGAAGAGAGAAAATTCGGGTGGGATCGATTCAAGTTGAAGTGGATTCTCGTGGGGGACCTGATCAAGAAGATTGAGGTCGCACGATTCTCAAGGACCCTGGGCACCCTGCTTCAAAGCGGCGTCCCAATCCTGCCCGCTCTTAATCTGGTCAAGGAAGTTTCCCTGAACAGCGTCATTTCAAGATCCATCGGCAATCTTCACGACCGGCTGAGGGAGGGGAAGGGGATATCGAAATCACTAGTCGAGACGGATGTTTTTCCTCCCCTGGCGGTTCATATGATCGGGGTCGGGGAGGAGACGGGAAGGCTCGACGAAATGCTTCTCAAAGTGGCCGAAACCTATGAGGAGAATGTCCGGAATTCACTCAAGAGGTTTATCTCCTTATTGGAGCCGTTGATCATCCTCATCATGGGAGGGGCGGTGGGGTTTATTGTCATATCCATGATGTTGGCCATCTTCAGCATCAATGAGATTCCATTTTAGAAAAGAGAGAGGTAGAAGATGAAGGATCATGATAGGCGAGGCGAACGGGGTTTTACATTGATTGAGATCATGATCGTGATCATCATCATCGGGCTTATGGCCGGCCTGGTCGCCCCCAGACTCATGGACAAACTCACCCAGGCAAAACATAAGGCGGCCAAGGCTCAGGTCGCGCTCTACGGGACCGCCCTTGATACGTTCCGGCTCGATGTGGGGAGATATCCGACAACGGAAGAGGGGTTGAAAGTCCTCCGGGAAAAACCTCCCGGGGTAGAGATGTGGAAAGGGCCTTATTTGTCGAAGGAAGTCGCTCTGGACCCCTGGGGCAAACCCTATATCTATAAATCTCCCGGTGAACATGGCGATTACGATCTTCTCTCCTTTGGTCTCGATGGCGTGGAGGGAGGGGAGGGGGAGAATCAGGATGTCATGAGCTGGAAGGATTGATGAAAATGAAGTCAAAGGGTTTTGTCCTCATCGAGCTGATCATTGTCCTGATCCTCTTCAGCCTCTCCCTTGCTCTGGCTGTCCCCTTCTTCTCCCGTGTCTCTAAAACGGCTGAGTTGAAAGGAACGGCGCAGAAGATTTCGGGAATCCTCCGCTACGGCCGAAGCGAGGCGGTCCATGAGGGAAGGGTGTATCAGGTTCTTTTTAATGCGGACCTCCGGGAGGTGAGGGTCAAATCGATCGAACCGATAGAAGAAGAAAAGACGGAAGATGAAAAGGCGGAAGACGAAAAGGCAAAGGAGAAAAAGGCTCAGGATAAGATCTACTCCCTCCCGGGGGGGATCCATATAAAAGAGGTGAAGATTCCTCCCGCCCTATATATCTCTGATCTCCCGGCGATTGAATTTTATCCCAATGGCAGTTCGAATGGAGGGTCGCTTCTTCTGGACAGCGAGGAGCAGAAAGGGTACCGGATCAAGGTCAACTTCCTTTCCGGAATCGTCGAAATTGAAAGGCTCTGATGTCCCTATGGTGAAAAAAGAAGGCACGGGATTTACCCCGTTAGAAAGCTCCAGCACTTATGCTGGGGATGGTAAAAATAGAAAACCTCAGCTCCTTATTGAGGGTGGCGTCAAAACCCAGTCCGTTCTAACGGGGTTTACTTTAATTGAGGTGGTTGTTGCTCTCGCCATTTTAGGGATCGGGTTGACCGTGATCCTTGAGCTCTTCGCCGGCGGACTTCGCCTGGCCAGAGTTTCAGAGGAATATACAAAGGCGGTGAACTTGGCCCGCAATAAAATGGAAGAGATGGCATGGAAGCCGCCCACGGTGGAAGGGACAGAAGAAGGGGAATTCAATGAGACTTATCGGTGGAAGGTAGAGACCAAGAAAGTGGATCTCCTTCCCGCTGAAAGAGAGACGGACTTCAAGTCTCCGGTTGAGTTATTTCAGATTAAGATGAATGTCCTGTGGAAATCGGGCTCCAAGGAAAGGGCACTGGAGATTGAATCCTACAAGGCCATCAAACCGGAAAGCGATGAGAAGAAGAGTTAAGGAAACAGGAGCTGAAATCCCATCCCCCTCCCAGCCTCCCTCTTGAAGGGGGAGGCTGGGCATTAAGGTTACTCCCCGTTGAAAGGGGAGGAGATAAGAAAGTTGCCCCTAAGATTCCCTCCCCTTCAAGGGGAGGGTGAGGGAGGGGATGGGGCAAATGAAAGCGAGGGGGAGTAAAGTTGGCGCTTCTGCCATCGGACGGGGGAGAAGGGTGAGTGAATGGAATGGGTGATTGATGTTTTATAAAAACGGTAAGGTTAATTCAAAGGAGAAAAAGAGCGGCTTCACCCTGATCGAGGTAATGGTTTCCCTGGCGGTCCTCGGGTTTGTTCTGGTGATCATCTTTGGCGCTTTCCGACTCGGACTCTCCGCCTGGGAAAGAGGCGAGTCGAGCAAAGAGGAATATCAGAGGATACGAATCGCCTCCCAGGTCCTTTCCCAGCAGTTGAAATCAATCGTCCCCTATAAAATCCAGAACAAGAGTGCAGGGGGAGATTATCTCGCTTTTGAGGGGAAGGCTCACTCTTTAAAATTTGTCTCCGCCTTTCCCATTAAAGCAAGACAGATTGAAGGTTTTGTATTTGCAAGTTATGAGTTTAAAGAGAATGGGGAGGCAGGCGGCCGTCTGGTGCTCCATGAACAGAGAGTTCTGAACAAAGACTTCATGGAGGAGGGGCTGAAGGAAGAGGCAGGCGTCCCGCTTATTGAGGGAATCTCTCAGCTCCGTTTCGAATATTACCGTGAAGGGGATCCACAGAAAGACCAGGCAGAGGAATGGGTTGAGGAGTGGAACGGCAAAGACGAGAAGGATCTGCCAAAATATTTGAAAGCGACCCTCACCTTTAAAGGGAAAGACGGGAAGGAATCCTCGCTCACACTGATTCCCTCCATTTCAGCGAACAAGGTTGAAGAGAGAAGGGTTGCTCCAAGAATTTTTCGGCCGGGGATCCGGCCCCCGGGGACCCCATGAGAAGGGCGTTCCCCTGTTGCATGAGAATTCACTGGTGTTCATGGTTGATTGAAAATGAAGGAATTGGGGTTTAGAATAAGAAAATCGAATGGGGTGGCGATGGTGATGGTCCTCTGGGTGATCGCCATCCTTTCGGTCATGGTGTTGGAATTCAGTTTCGCCATGAGAACAGAGATCAATATTACCAGGCATTTCAAAGAGGATCTGCAGCTCTATGCTATTGCCGAAGGCGGAATGCAACGCGCCATTGCGGAGATGATCTACAAACATGACCCCAGAGTTCAACAGTTACGAAAGACGATGAAGGAGGAGATGCCTCCCGAAAAGAGAGAGTGGATAGCGGACGGGAGGCCATATCTTCTCTCCTACGATCAGGGATCGTGTGACGTCAGGGTGATGAATGAAGAAGGGAAGATCAACATTAACCTCGTCTCAGAAGCGGGACTTCGCAGGATTATGAAGAATATCGGCTTAGAAGTAGAAGCGAGGGATATCGTGGTTGATTCGATTATGGACTGGAGAGATCCGGATGACTTCTATCGAATCAATGGAGCGGAGAACGACTATTATCGATCCCTTCCTGAACCCTATGATTGCAAGAACGGGCTTCTGGATGCCATCGAGGAGCTCCTTCTCGTCCGGGGGGTAACCCCTGATCTTTTTCATGGACGAAGAGGATCGAAGACGGAAGGGGAGAAGATAGAACGGGTTGGATTAAAAGATGTCTTTTCCCTCTACTCTTCCGGAGAACAGATTGACATCAACAGCGCCACAGCGCCTGCCCTGAGAATAGCGTTAGGTATTCCGGGGGAGGTTTCCCGGCTCATCGTGAAGGCAAGGGAAGAGAAGGGGTTTGATCATCAACTGGATCTTCTTCAAAGGGTTCCTGAACTTGCCCCTTTCATCGGTGAGATAACGGGGCTCATTCTCTATCGATCCAGAAGCGCCTACTATACCATCGAATCGAGGGCAAGCTACCTGGAGGGAAAGTCGAAACGGGGGATCAAAGGGATCGTCAGGATAGATACAAGAGAGAAGAGAGGATATAAAATCATTCAATGGATTGATTCACTATCCTGATGCCCGGCATGGATCAGGCAACCGACCGGTGAAGCGATGGGGATTTTAGACTCAAGTCTTGGAATCGATTTCAGACAGAACCATCTCATTCTCACGCTCCTGAAAAAATCTTTCCGGAAGATCAGGCTGGTAGATTATGCCATCCACCCGATCCTTCCGGAAGAGCAGAGAGAGGAGCGGGAGGGGCAATGGATCAACCAGATTAACTCCTTTCTCGTCAAGCACCATCTTACCCGGGAGCGCGTCTTCCTCTCCATCCCCAGGGAGAAGGTGGTCGCCCGGTTCATCCGGCTTCCGCTTGCGGCCAAAGAGAATCTCCGAAAAGTTCTTGAATACGAAGCTCCTAAATATATCCCTTTCGAGAGCGAGGAGGTCTATTTCGATTATCAGCTCCTCAAGGAAGAGAAGGAGGGGATTGATCTTTTTGCCGTTTTTGTGAAGAGATTGGATTTGGATAGCTATCTCTCCCTCCTTAAGAAAATCGGGATTCAACCGATTTCCGTCCAGATTTCCTCTACGGCGGCCCTCAACCTCTTCCTCTTTCATGAAGGAGAGAGGGACAGCAAAATCTCCGTTCTGCTCGATGTCGCGGAACCCTTCTTAGAGATGAACCTCATCGAGGGAAGGAATTGGAAGGAGAGCTTTCACATTCCTTTATCCCCGCAGGCCCGGGCCGCTCAAATCATGAACACCTTTAAGCGACTGGGATTAGCTCCCGCGCTCACTTCTAAGTCGACTTTTTTCGTATATGGATCGGCGACCGATGAGGCGCTGCTGAAGGCGCTCCGGGAGGCTGATCAGATCGCCGGAGTGGCGCCCCCTCCCTTAAACCGTGTAGAGTCAGGGGAAGAGAGGGCAAAGCTTTTACCCATCTATGCGTCAATTGGCGTTCCACTTGGAGGATTAATCCATCCGAGGGTGAACCTTAACCTCCTTCCTTTAGAGATGAGGAAGAAGGTGAGAGAGATCGGGAAACCCCTTTCCATTATCCTCCTCTGCCTCGTTTTCTTTTTGGCGGTCACATGGGGAGTCGGGGCCTTTACACAATACAGAAACGATTTGAACAGAGTCAACCAGGAGATCAAAAAGAGAAAACCTGAAGTGGAAGTGGTCGAAAAATTACAGAAGCGAAAAGAGACATTGAGGAAAGAGGTTTCCGAATTCGGGAAGATCCATTCAGGGGAGATCAGCAAAATCGACATCTTAAAAGAGCTCACCCAGCTCCTTCCCACGACCGTTTGGATCTGGAGCTTGAAATATAACGGCAAGGAGATTGAGATCAACGGATACGCTGATTCCGCCTCCGACTTAATCACCCTTCTCGATAAATCTCCCTTCTTCGAAAAGGTTGAATTTTTAGCTCCCGTGACAAAAGAGAGGATGATGAAACCGGAGGCAGAGAAGGAGAGGTTCAGGATCCGGGCCAAAATAGAGGAGAGGAGATCGATCTCTTGAAAGGTTTGTCTTTTATAAATTTGTCTTTTGTAAAAAAGTGGAAGTTTTCTGAAAAAAGAGTCCTCTGGGCGTCCATCGGAATCGTTGCGGCGATTCTGATCTATGTTCTTGGGGTCCTCCCTCTTGTTGAAATGGTCAGGAAGTCAAAGGAAGAGATCGTCCTGAAGAAGAGGGTTCTGGTAAAATATGAAGAATTTCTTCAAAACCGGAAGACGGTTGAAGAGGAACTGGACCGTGTCTCCAAACAGTATGAAGGTATTCAGCAGAAACTTCTTCCCGGAGAAACGCCTCAATTAGGCGCCGCCCATCTCCAGGAGGTTGTGAAAAAGGTTCTCGAAAAGAATGGAATGGCGATTCGGAGTTTCAGAATATTGGAGCCGAAGGAGATCAGCGGATTCAGGAAAATTTCGATCCATATTGACTTCAACCCCACCAGCAAGATGTCCGGTTTAATGCAGTTTATTCAGGATATTGAACAGAATGAAAAGGAGTTGATGATTTCGGAAATGGATCTCCTCGTTCCCAATCCGAGGGCGCCCAATATGATTCAGGGGAGCCTGGTCGTCTCCGGATTGATGAAGGCAGACCAGGCTCAGGAAAAGAAAAAGGAGGGGTGATGTCTTTCAAATATGGTATCCTCTGCCTGATGCTTTCCCTGATGGTTTTCTTCCTTGGCATCGAAAGCTATGAGGTGTGGAACGCCCCTATCCCGGCAATAAATGAAAAGACCGTTAACAAAAGGCCAATGGAGAAGAGGGTGGATGGGGCAGGAACGGCAGGTGAGAAGACGACCCGCCCCGCAGATTCGAGCATGCTGGTAGCTGAAAAAAATATCTTCAGCCCGGAAAGAAAGGAGTTTCCAATCCCTTCGTTACCGCAAGCAGGGGGTAAAAATCAGGCGACACGCCCTCAAATTGTTTTGCACGGAGTGATTCTTGCGGGCGATTATCAGTCGGCATCCATCGTTCATCCGGGCAGGCCCCTCAAAAAAGATGAGAGGGAGACGATCAGCTTAAGGGTTGGAGAAAAGGTCGGGGAATATAAGTTAACCAAAGTCTTGCCCGATCGAATCACTCTGGAAGCAGAGGGCGACAGTTTCGAAGTGCTTCTCTACGATCCTGAAAAAATTAAAAAGAGAAGCGAGGCCAGACCGGTTGCAGCGGCAAGCATACTGCCCAGCTCTCCGACCGCACAACCTCCGCAGGTGCCGGGTCAGGTGGTACGGCCTTCGTTCCCAACCCCGGTCACGCCTCCACAGATGCCTCCGGCCGTTTCAACTCAAACGGGGCCGGAAACTTCATCGACCCCGTCGCCATTGAGTCAACGAAGGAGAAGGCCTCTTCCCGGAGCTCCATCTTCGCCTGTAACGCCGGGGACGCCAGCGCCCGGGAATCCCACTCTGCCCAATCCGTCACAGGGGCCGGGAGGAAATTAAAAAGAGATTTCTGAAAAAGTCCAGAAATCTCTGATTACGCCGATTGGGTACCGATTACACAGATTAAAAATACATTGATAAATAAAGGAAAATCTGTGAAATCAGAGAGCAAAAGATATTTTTTCGGAGCTCTTAAAAAAGGGGGAAAGAATGAGGAGAACGTCAAACCTTTGGATAACATTTTTAAATACTTACACCAGAAAGTCTGAGGATTTATCTCTAACTTTCTCTGAAATGTTTCCCAAAAATCTCCCCTCCCCTCGGCGGGAGGGGATAAAGGGGAGGGGGGGCCCAATGGTCTCTATTTTGTCCACCCCCGCCCTAACCCTCCCCCGTCGAAGGGGGAGGGGATTATTTGGAAATTTCAAATATCTTTGGATAGTTTTTATTTGTATTGCCGGAACAATCGGTTGTTCCGGTCCGAATTCGCAATTAAAGTCTGAACCTTCACCCCGGCTGGCTCAAGCAGAACCTGTACCTCAACCTGCTTCCCCTCCCCGGCCTACCACTTCTCCTGCTGCTCCAGCGCCCCCTTCGCCGCCCACCCCGGTGGCGCCCCCGGCTCCTGCTCCCGCTCCAGTCACACCCAAGGCGTCGCCTCTGACAACGCCTTCGCCGCCTCCAACCTCTGCTCCTGCACCCTCAAAACCTGCGGAACCCCGCACGGGTGGGGTCGTCTTCAATTTTGATAATGCAGACATCTATGGAGTCATCCGGGTCATGGCAGAGATTCTGAAGATCAACTATATCATCGACCCAAGGGTCAGAGGGGTGGTCAATATCCAGACCGCAGGTTCGATTTCTGTGGAAGATGTTTACCCCATCTTCCAGTCGATCCTGAAAATGAACGGAGCCACGGCCATCAAGAAAGAGAACCTTTATGAAATCGTCCCTTTCGGTGATGCCAAAAAGCTCTATGTGCCCCCCTCAACTACGCTGGAGCCGGGGAAGCAGCCTCCGGACGGAAGATATGTCATCCAGATTGTCCCTCTGAAATATATTCCGGTCTCAGAGGTTGCAAGAATGCTTAAGCCCTTTCTTTCAGACGGGGCTGATCTGGTGGAGCATCCTGCCCATAACATTTTGATCATCGGCGATATGGCTTCGAACATTAGAAAATCTCTCGATATCATCAACCTGTTCGATCTCGATATTTTCACCGATATGAGGATACGCATCTACCCCATTCTCAATGCCGATGTTACTGAAATCGCCAAGGAGATGGAGCGTATTTTCGCCTCCTTCGAGGTTTCCACCAAATCAGGAAGAGGGGTGGGCATTACCTTTACACCCATTGCACGAATCAATTCCCTCCTTGTGGTCAGCTCCATTCCCAATATTTTTGACAGAGTGGAGGGATGGCTGAAGGAGCTGGACAAAATACCTGCCGAGGGCTCGAAATACAGCGTCTTCGTCTATTATGTTCAGAATATGAAGGCCAAGGATCTCGCCGATGTCCTGAAACAAGTATTCATGGGAGCAAAGGAGAAGAAAGATGAATTTAAACAGAAGGTGGCTGATACCCCAAGAAGCGTAAGACCTCCTCCTGTTTCTCCGACTCCCCCAAGTCCGACTGCATCCGAAGCAACCACCGTCCCCGAAGGGGAGATCAATATTGTAGTTGATGAAACAAACAACGCATTGGTAATAAGAGCCTATGCCAGGGATTATAAAACAATACTCGAAACCGTCAAAAAACTAGATATTTATCCAAGGCAAGTTTTAATTGAACTCTTATTAGCGGATATTACTCTCACTGATGATATGCAGTTCGGTATAGACTTCGTGAAGTATCTTGATAAAGGAAAATTTCAACAAACAATTAACCTTGGAACTTTTGCAGGACTTGCGGAAGCTGGTCCTGGGATAACCTATTCCATTGTGGAAGAGGCCGGAAGATTTTCTGCTGCCATTAAGGCAGCGGCAACCCTTGGGCGTCTCAAAGTGCTAACCTCACCACATCTTCTTGCCTCCAACAATAAAGAAGCCAAGATTCAGATTGGAACGTCCGAGCCCGTCGTCTCAAATATTTTCACTTCAGCTGCAACCACAACAACCACTACAGCAACAGGATTTGCCGAGCAATCCATTGAGTATAAAGACATTGGTACAATCCTCACCGTTACTCCCCGAATTAGTGATGGAGGATTGGTGACGCTTGAACTCTCCATCGAGGAGAGCAGCTTAGACACGAGGGAGATTGGAAGGCGGGATACAGCTTTAGCTAGTTCTTCGACTTTTGTAGTTCCTGCCTTTAATAAAACCACCGCCAAAACAGTTCTCTCCATTAAAGATGGCCAAAGTATCGCTATCGGAGGATTGATCCGGAATACAAAGGACGTGTCAAGGCAAGGACTTCCATTTTTAAGTAAAATCCCTATCATCGGTTTCCTCTTCGGGGCTGATACGCGCTCACATCAGAAAAGAGAGTTGATCCTTCTTCTAACCCCTCATATTATCACCGATCACATTCAGTCAAAAACAGTCACGGATGAGTTCAGGGAAAAGATTGAAGGGCTAAAGAAGGAATTGGAGAAGAAGGAGAAGAAGTAACCAAACTGTGAGATCAGGTCAAGCGATTAGAATATGCTAATTTGACAAAAGCGGTTGCGTGTTTCGTTGAAGGGTACAGGGTGTAGGGGATAGGGTGTTACTGCACCCCGCACCCCTACACCCAGCACCCTTGATTACTGCATCCCCAGAAATGCCCTGGCCAGGAATGCGGCCATCTGGTTGCGTAGAACATTATCTCCGGGACAGTACATCCCCGGTTGACATCCCTGGGTCACCCCGAGCTCGACCAGCCTCTTGATGTATTTGCAAAAGACGCTGGCTGGCTGCACGTCTGTAAAAGATATTCCGGTATCGCAATAATTTGGGAGAGGTTCTCCCTCCACCGCTCTTACGATAAACGCCGCCATCTGCTGACGCAGGACGTTATCCGTAGGGCAGTACTTTCCCGCTTCACATCCAGCAGTGATCCCGAGCTCAACCAGCCTCTTGATGTATTTGCAAAAGGGGCTGGCTGGCTGCACGTCCGTAAAGGATATTCCGGCGTCGCAATAATTCGCCGGCGGCTCTCCCTCCTTTGCCCTCACGATGAAGGCCGCCATCTGCTCGCGGGTGACATTGTTTCCGGGGCAATACGTGCCAGCCCCGCATCCCCCCGTGATCCCGTCGTCATAGATCCCCATGACATATTGATAAAACGGGTTGACTCCCGGTCCTGACTTGATAGGGACATCGTTGAAAACGGCTGCAACATTCAAGTCAGCAAGCACTTTCGTGTCAATATCTTCGGGGCCAAAAACTTCCACATCTTGAACAATCCCGATATACGGAGCAAACCACCGGGTCCGATCCATGACCTGTCCCCCTAATTGAGGCACGGATATCTGGCGGTGAACTTCATAAGCCTGAAAGGTGCCAAGTGGCACGGTGACACGTCCAAACCCAACGACAGTGACTGTGGAAGTAATATCAATTGGACCGGTAAAAGTTGGATCATTAAATGTTCCCGTGGTATTTTCGATTAGCGGAACACCAAAGGCAATCTGTTTCCCCCCCACGAAGAGTCCTCCATTAAACGTCACCGTCATTTGATCCTGTAAATATTCTCCCCGATGCCACCTGAAATCAAATGGACTTAACGGATTAACGGAATACCAGTCCATATCCTGCAAGGTGATGCCCCCGCTAAAGCCGTCAAGACGGTAGGTTGTAAGTCCGGGCACTGTTACTGGATCAATGGCAGCAACATTTGTGCGCGAGGTCCATGTACATGGACCCGGGATGCACCCTATAGGGTTGCTCCCGTTATAGTCCCAAAAATTCCCCACATCCATTGCCCAGAACTTGTTAGGTTGTGCGATAGCGCCACTAACAAACACCAGACACACTGCAGAAACAGCAACAAACAAAATCATCTTCCTCATGAGACTTTCTCCTTTCGATAAGATTAGGCTACTTACACCAGAAAGTCTGAGAATTTATCTCTAACTTTCTCTTAAATGTCCCCCAAAAATCTCCCCTCCCCCGGCGGGAGGGGATGAAGGGGAGGGGGGACCCAATGGTCTCTATTTTGTCCACCCCCACCCTCACCCTCCCCCGTCGAAGGGGGAGGGGATTATTCGGAAATTTCAAATGTTTTTGATAAGTATTTTAGTCAATATTTTAAATACTGACATTTACACTGACACAGACACTAATTTTTACGGCATTCCTAAAAACGCTCTTGCCAAAAAAGCGGCCATCTGGTCGCGAAGAACGCTATCGGATGGGCAGTACATTCCTGCGGCACATCCCTGGGTGATCCCGCGATTTACAAGCCTCTCGATATTTCTACAGAAGGGATTGGTTGCGAGCACATCGGAAAACGGAGATGGACCGATGCAAGAGCCTTCAAAGTTCTGTCCACCCTCTACGGCCCTCACGATAAAAGCAGCCATCTGCTCGCGGCTCACGGTGTGCCCAGGGCAGTATGTGTTCGGCCCGCAACCTGTTGTGATCCCAAGCGCTCTGAGCCTCTCGATATTTGCACAGTGGGGATTGCTCAGCGGCACGTCGATAAAGACAGCCCCTGTGCAGCTTGCAGCATCGGTTCCATCCACGGCCCTCACAAGAAAGGATGCCATCTGCTCGCGGGTAACATTAGTCAAAGGACAGTAGAGACTCTCATCACATCCCTGGGTAATACCTGCGTTGAAAATAGCATCAATATAGGTTTCAGCCCAATAACCTATTGGGACATCGATAAATAAACCGCCGGGAAAGGACACGTTAAAACTCATCGTCGCCCCCGGGGTCGAAATGTTATCCACAAGCAGTCCGGTGAGTCCGCCGTCGTATCGGTTGCTGTTCGGTGAAGTGTTCGGGCCGAAGGTCTTTCCAGCCACGAAGTAATCTCCTGCATCGCCGATTCCATTTCCGAATTCGATCTCTTCCAATCCATCCGCTTCCATCAAGCGAAGCAGCTTATGCTCGGTATCTGAGTTGTCGTATAGAAAATTCGTCCCCCCTGCATTAAGACGGGCATCCACATGCCAGATCAAAAGGCCGTCGCCCGGGAAAGGCGTGTCATTTCCGACACGATTACGGTTCTGTATCATAAAGAACTCGCCAAACGGATTTCCCTGGACAGCGCCAGGCATGACCACGATGGCATCCTGCGATGTCCCCGAGCTATTCAACATTACTGCGTGAGTCCCTAAACCATAAGCCTGAGGGCTAATCCAGTCCAGAAGAAATTTGCTAAAACAGTTGTGGTCTCCTTTGTTACCATCCATCATATCCAGATCGCCCACTCCTCCGTCTGGACCAACGGCATCGTCGTAGTCATAATAATCCGGCAAGCCCAGGGCATGACCAGTTTCATGAATGACAACTTTGGGGTCAAAGGCGCCGGAAGGGTAGTTGTACGATTCCCATTGCCAGGAATAATCCCCCAGCCTTTTTCCATCGAGCCGGAAAGTGCTGTCTCCAAACCATGTTTTGTATCCCCACCAAAAACTGGACCAGGCGCCATGTGAGCCCGTCCAGATGACGATCAAATAGTCGATGATTCCGTCGCTGTCATTGTCATACTGAGCAAAGTCATGGCCCAGAGCTTCATAATAGTTGAGCGCTTCCTTGATCAGATTCTGGCGTCCCTGAGTAGTCTCAACAACGTTGCTGCGGGGGTACGGGGTTGTGTACCATCCAAGCGCATTGCCCTGGATTTCAAGTTGATTATAGGATGACCGGCGATAAAAATTCCGGAGGCTCTCGTAAGGGGGAGACCCCTCACCGTCAACGAACAGTTTTGAATTGACCGATGCCTGCGTGTCACTTACAATTTGAGGTGTGTCCTGAAATGCAATAAGCAGGGCAAGCACTTTCACCGGTCCTGAAGTGGGCATCCCTTGCCATGCAGGCGGGGGAGCGAGAGCCTGACCGATTTCTTGAGAGCTCATTCCTTGCATTTGCAAGGATATGCGTTTCAGTTTGTATTGGGCACGGGCTACAGCGCTTTGAGACGGGAGGTGATTGCCCAGACCTTTTGCCTCAGCAATGCGGGAGCCAAGAGACCCATCCCTTTTATACTCTTCCAATTGCTCTTTTGTTGGAGGTTCAAGAGCCAGACTCAGGTTGCAGAAAACCAGAAGCAATAAAATAATTGTGATAAGAATTTGTTTCATCTTTTCATCCTTTTTTCAGGTTTATTCATCATAACACCCCTCTATTCCCCCCTTAACTTAAGGGGGGAATAGAGGGGTGTTATGATGATCGAAAAACATTGAAGAGTAAGCATATTATGTGCCACGGAACTTGTCCGTCTAACTGCATGACATTAAATCACTTTTAAAATTCTCTCATTGTCTGTAGTAATAAAAATTGACTAATTATGACCAGATTCAGCCAAATTTTGGCACACAAAAAAGCCTGGTCTCAAATGCCTTCAAGACCAGGCCTTGAATAAATATTTTAAGGTTCTTCCGGCTTTTGTGTGGGTATCTCCCCCTCTTTAACGCCCCTCTATTCCCCCCTTAGTTTAAGGGGGGATGAAGGGGGGTTAGGCACTTAGTGAATCGATATCGACAAAAGATTGTTGATGATTTGTTAAAATCAAATGGTAGGCGAAGGCTTTAGCCTGCGTTATTTATCTGTAACGATTTTTCACCCAATGGGTGAGAGAAAACCGCAGGCTAAAGCCTCCGCCTACCATAATTTCAAAAAGAATCGCTCAATTTTCCAAATCACGGCATTCCCAAAAACGCTCTGCCGAGGAAGGCGGCCATCTGGTCGCGTAGCACATTATTGCCGGGACAATACATCCCCGCTGCACATCCTTGGGTGATCCCGAGGCCTACAAGCCTCTCAATATTGGCGCAGTGAGGAGCGCCTAATGGCACATCGGTAAAAAATCCTATGCAGGGCCCCGGAGCATCGGCTTTATCCATGGCCCTCACGAGAAAGGATGCCATTTCCGTCCGGGTGACATTGTTGTCGGGACAATAGTTTCCACTTCCACACCCTTGGGTAACATTGAGCTCCTTGAGCCTCTCGATATTGGCGCAGTGTGGAGCGCCCGGTGATACATCATTAAAAACATTTCCTAAGCAGTTTGTCGCATCGGCTCCATCGATTGCTCTGACAAGAAAAGAAGCCATTTCGGCCCGGGTGACGAGGTTAGAGGGACAGTATGCCATAGCCCCGCATCCCGTTGTGATTCCATCATCAAAGATTCCTGCGGTGTAATGATAAGCCCAGAAGTTGAGGGGAATGTCCGAAAAAACAATTGGGAGGATTAATGAGGTAAGCAATCTCCCGTCCCCATTGAAGGGATTACGTGACATATTATCCCATTTAATTTTCCCAAGATAAGGAACCCACCATTTCCGTCCTGTCATACCCCAGCGAAAATTATTAACGGAATCCCAACCTGTTAAATGATGCTCAAAATGATAAGTGTTGTAGGTCCCAAAGGGTGTTATTGTGGTGGTTTCCAAACCCCGAACAAAGGCAGTTCCAGTAAGGGTGAGTGTA
Source organism: Deltaproteobacteria bacterium RBG_16_49_23 (assembly GCA_001798855.1). Lineage (GTDB taxonomy): Bacteria > Desulfobacterota > BSN033 > BSN033 > UBA1163 > RBG-16-49-23. Next base: position 29,103 of record MGQQ01000138.1, read on the forward strand.
ATGCTTTCTACATCGTTTCCTTGAGGGACAGTGCCTTTATTCAGAGTTCCCAGGGCTGAAATTGGCCAGGAGTCCCCTCCGAAGATCGGGTTTTTTGTCCACAGAACCCCCGGGTTGTCTAAGATGAGTGTGTACCAAAGCTGGTCAAAGTTATTGTATTTAGTGTGTTGAAGGAATCTCATTTCTGATGGACTTATTGAAATCCAGGTTCTTTCTAAAAGAACCCAAGTAAATCCATCCCACCTTCTACCTTCTATCACATAAGTCATTACTCCTTGAACCCAATCTATTCCAACAATGTCTTCGCGCCACTGATAAGGGGAACCATTGCTATTTCCATCGAAGATCCGATAATGCCCCAGTTCCATTGCCCAGATTTTTTGTGGTGTCTGCGCATGGGCATTTCCCACAAGCGTAAATAGCCCGATGATAAGAAACTGAGCAATGACAAGTTTAATTTTCATGTAATCCCCCCTCTGAATTACTGCATCCCCAAAAACGCCCGTGCCAGGAACTCGGCCATCTAGTCCCTTAATACAATGTTCGATGAAGATCCTCTCAAAGCACTGAAGGCAGGCCCGGTTGATCATTCGATACGAATGATCAAGGGATTCGTAGGTTTTGTCAAGAATTTTTTTGGAGAGGTTTCTGGAAAAAACCAGAAATCTCTGATTACTTCGATTAGGGACCGATTACAGGGATTAGAAATTCTGAAAGCGAAAGGGAGTTGTAACGTAAATACAAGAAAAATTCATGGTAGAATTGCTTCGTATATAAATCCTATCCAAAGATATTTGAAATTTCACAATAATCCCCTCCCCCTTCGACGGGGGAGGGTTAGGGTGGGGGTGGACAAAATAGAGACCATTTAGTCCCCCCTCCCCTTCATCCCCTCCCGCCGAGGGGAGGGGAGATTTTTTAGAAACATTTCAGAGAAAGTTAGAGATAAATTCTCAGACTTTCTGGTGTAAGTATCTATTATCCACGCTTTAACAGCCGCTGAATGTTTTCGCTAAAAATCTTCCCCTGATCTTCCTTGCTTAGGGCCAGGTCCTCCACACTTTTCCTTGCATCCATGGTGAAGGCTTTGCCTCCGGTTTGGTCCATCGGGGCATCGGAGCCAAAGAGCATCTTTTCCGGGCCAAAAAAGTCATAAGCCATCTTAAGGAGCAGGGGCTCGTGTCCCTGGGTGGCTGTATCGCAATAAAACTTCTTAAAGTGATTGATATATGGGCGAGAAATAGGGGTGGCTTGCTTCTCGCCGGTATTCTGCTCAAAGTAGTCCCAGCCATACTGCATCCGCTTGGCAAACAGCGGGACGAGAGCTCCATGGTGATGAATGATCAATTTAAGATCCGGATACCGTTCATAAACCCCGCTAAAGACAAGCCTGACCATGGCGGTCGAGCTGTCAAGCAGCCAGGAGAGGGTTTGCCAGACCTGGTATTGAGAGATCTTTTCACCGACGTAGTCCGGATAGACAGGCGGACGGGAAGGGTGAACCCACAGTGGAACACCCAGCTCAACAGCCTTCTGGTAGAGATGCTCATAATCCGGATGATCGGGTTGTTTGACCGTAGGCCCGACAACAAAAAAACCTCCCACGAGCTTCAACGAGCGAACGGCCCTTTCGAACTCGGCAAGCATTACTTCGGGGTTCGTCGTCGGGAGAAGAGCAACCCCCGCAAATCGATCAGGCCGCTTATTCACAATAGTTGCCAATTCATCATTGAAGAGCCGGGCGGCCTCCGCGCACAATTTGGGGTTGGCGTGAACTGGCGGGGTTGTCTCCAGCCAGGGCAGTGGAACCAGAACACTCAGATCAATACCGCAGGAATCCATGAGTGCAAGGCGTTTATCCGGATGGATAAGGGTTGGAGTATTGGCGAAGAGATTCCTGAAAATATGAGGAGAACTGTTGCTGGCCCTCTCCAGAAAATCGATGACCCTCATCACTGAAAAATGGCAGTAAGAATCAATCCGATAATCTTTCCCTGATTGAGTTGTCTTGTGCTGTTCCCCTCTTGCAGGAGAAGCAGATGCCAGTCCCATGCTAACCAAGCCTGAGGCCAGCAAAGCCTTCTTCAAAAAATCTCTTCTCTTCATAGGATCTCCTTGTCTATTTTAATTAATACACCATGCCCGGAGGGCACCCGCGAACCATGAAAAAAAGAATCCTCCTCCCCCTTGACGGGGGAGGATTGAGGTGGGGGTGAAGACGTGCGTTTCCCCCTCACCCCCGCCCTCTCCCGCCAAGGGAGAGGGGGAAAGGTGCTATTTCTTAATTAATGGGACCATTTTTAACATATCCGGGTTCAGACCGACAAGAGGACATCTGGCAAATTATGAGGGAAAAGAGTAGGGGAAATCAGGGAAATGGGGTCAGACAATGGGCGGTGTTGAGGGCAAAACGAAAAAGCCTGATCATCCAACATTAGGATGAATCAGGCTTTTTCTCTGCGGCATCGTCTTCACCCCGAGAAGAGGAATACGCCGGTGATTATCGGTTTCTCCCTAATCCCCCATGGCCGCAAGATCACCCACGAACCAATATATTTACACTCACCGAAGGGCTTATGCTTTCAATTACTACTAACACTGGCACTTACACTGACACTCTTAATTTCTAAGGGTGTGTCACTTCATCTTTTCAATAAAGGCCTTAGCTGCCTTAAGGGCATCTTTAACAATATCTACCCTGTCTAAAAGCTTTCTATAATAACCCGCTATATGGATAACCCTGTAAAGCGATTCAAACTCCCTTAAGAGCCTGCCATCATGAACTACAAGATATTTCTGCAACGCTTTTCTGTATGCATCTACGGACGTTGGCAGCTCTTTTTCGCTCAACCCCTTCTTTATTAAGGCTTCGTCAATAGCCTCTAAAACAGCGAGATAAGCTGTTCCCAATGCTTCTCTTACAGGCTTGACATCCGTATAGGTATTGTCCTCTATGGGGACAGATTTCAATATTTCCTTTGCGTTGTTCAAATATCTTATTGCCTCTTTCATCTAAATTTCCTCTTTAAATACATTTATAGAACGGTTGGTCAGGTAATGTCAAACCATCCTCTTCTCCCTCTTAATCCCTACCTGTGTTATGGGGCAGTTGTTATGTGATAATTTGACAGAAACTGTAAAGGGGGCAGGGTGTAGGGGGTAGGGGGTGGAAGGTCGCTACACCCAACACCCCGTACCCAGCACCCTGTATTACTGCATCCCTAAAAAAGCCCTGGCCAAAAAAGCGGCCATCTGGTCGCGTAGAACATTATTGGATGGACAATACATTCCTGTTGCGCATCCCGCGGTGGTCCCAAGATTTACAAGCTGCTCGATGTTCCTGCAGAAGGGGCTGCTTTGAAGCACATCGTTAAACGGAGATAGACCGGCACAGACTCCTTCATAGAACTGGCCACCCTCCACTGCCCTCACAATGAAGGCTGCCATCTGCTCCCGGGTCACGTTGTTCCCGGGGCAGTACATGCCGGTTGTGCATCCAGCGGTGATCCCAAGAGCCATAAGTCTTTCGATGTTGGCGCAATGAGGATTGACGTTAGTCACATCGTCAAATACAGTTCCTAAGCAGATCGAAGCATTAGTTCCATCCACAACCCTCACAAGAAACGATGCCATCTGATCGCGAGTGACGGGATTAGAAGGACAGTATTGTAATGGATTCAATGAGCAACCCAGAGTGACTCCAACGCCGTAAATTGACTGGATGTATGCACGTGCAAAGTTATCGTTTGGGACATCCCCAAAGCTAACCGGGGGCTGAAAGCTCACCGTAAAAATTCTTGTAGCAGGAGAAAGATCCTCGTTTCCTGCGCTATCCTTTGCCTTCACATGAAAGGTATAAGACCCGTCAGGCAGGTTGCTGTAGGATATGGCGGTAGAAGGACCAAAGGCCGACCATCCGGAGTCAAACCCTTCGAGGTATGTGGCATAGAGAAGATTGGATGCCGGAGTCGCATTATCCGAACCCTTAAAGATAAATGTGGCATTACGGGTCGTGATATTTCCGCCTGGACCACTGATGATCAACGTCTCGGGAGGAGTCAGGTCAGGGCAGGCTGAGGTTGACTGGTTTCCAAGCAGCGTCCAACCCGTCTCTGCATTCTCTGCATTTTTGGCCTTCACCCTGAAGCTGTAAGGGCTGCCGCACACCAGGCTACAGCTATCCCAGGAGGCCCCTGTGGTCCAGCCGGAATTCGTCCCTGCTGTGGTGTTCTCGCAGAAATACTGGGTTCCGGAGGGGTTTGCATTATCAGCCCAGTTCGCACGGACACAGGTTTCAGTTATATTAGAAAATGCGGCTGCTCCGGGAGGATTGGCCAGGGTAAACCTGGAAGCAACAGGAGAGTAACCCGTCTCGATGCCATCTCCGTTTCTTGCCTTGGCCCTGAAACTGTAGCTCGCATTCGGTAAGAGAGAATTACTGGTCCAGAAATTATTGTCCTGCTTCCAGCCGGAGTTGGTGACATTGGTGGTATTCTCGATCAATAACCCTGAGCTTCCACGGTTGAGCCCCGAGGGAGTATTGGTGGATTGAATCTGAATGCTTGTTGAGGTTATTGCGCCGAACGTCACCCCAGTCGGGGCCTCAATAGCGGTATAGAGATATCTTGTCGGGGAGGAGTAAGCTGTCTCATTATTGCCCCCATCTCTTGCCTTCACCCGATAGCCATATTGATGGTTGGGTTGGAGTCCGGCATTCGTATAAGATGTTTCAGCCTGCCAGGCTGAGTCAGCTCCTCCACTGCCTCCGGTAGGACTATCCACAAAATCGAAGTAGTAATCGATAGGAGCCGTTGGATCACTTGCTGTGCTTGCCGTCATTGTGATGGAGGTTGTTCCCGTTGCTGCAGGAGCAGTGACCCAGGTCATCGGATTCGGCGTCGGCGGAGTCAAATCAGGCAGAGAGTAGGTGACCGTAAGAGTGTCGATTCCAACATTTCCGTCTGGCTCCCGATCCCGGGCAGTGACTGTGATGATGTTTTCACCGACAAAGAGTGATATGCCAGTTGCGCTCCATGAAGAAGTTCCAGTGCACGTCCCGCTTCCTCCCCGGTCATTAGACCATGTGACTTTGGTAATTCCCACATTATCTGTTGCCGTTCCGCTGATGCTGATCGCCGGTTGAGTGGTTGAATAGGTCGGGTTGCTTGTGGGTGAGGTAATGGTGACTGTCGGAGAAGTCGTATCCACAATGGCTGTGAATTCATCCGCTCCAATATCCACAGTGGCATTAATGATTCGGGGGTCTCCTTCAAAGTCGGTCGTGAGTGTCACTGGAATGACCGCATTGCTTCCTGCATTGATACAGGGTGAACCCGGTTGGAGGTGAAAATCCCCTCCCGCTCGGTTCACAAAGAGCGGGTCGAGATGAATGTCGGTTGCTCCTGCTGATAAGTTTATGTAGTAGGAGTGGCTGCCCGTGTCAAATATATCGTTTTTTCCTAAGGTTGGAACAAGCATAGGAGTCATCGGATATTGCCAGATACCCGAAGAGTTAAAAGCAATGACGTTATTGGCGACGATTGCTCTCCCAGGGGGAGGGATCGGAGGAGGAGGCAAGGGGGCCGGAAGCGCTAAGGCGATTCCCCCTCCCCATTCGGAGAACATGGCAGTCGCGGTATTGCCCACAATTGTATTATTCACTATGTACAGGTCATCGTTTGGTGATGCATGGGTCTGGGCATAGATGCCTCCGCCCATGCCTGCACCAAGAGGGCTTTTCGCTTCATTATTGATAATCAGATTGTTCAGGATGCGTCCTGCCAAGTTACTCTGCACGCAGATCCCCGCCCCGGCATTAGCAATGTTTCCCTGGATGAGATTCCCCCGGATCAGGAAATTTTGACTCCCTCTAAGAGAGATGGCGCCCTCTGTGGCCCCATTGTAAAGGGGAGTAAGAACATACATGAAATTATTTTCAATGATATTCCCAAGTATCCAGGGATCCGAATACTCTCCATAGATCGCCCCCCCATAGACAGCACGGTTCTGGGTTATGGTGTTTCCTTCGATCACCGGTGCGGAATGGATAAAATAGATCCCCCCGCCGCTGCCGGAGAAAGTATTGATGATCTCATTCTCCGTTATGGTATTCTTGCGAATGAAGGCAGCGCTCAGATAGGTGTAAATCCCTCCTCCATATCCGGGTTTATTGGCATTATCGAAAGGGTTACCCAACGAGTTATGTCTAATCGTGTTATTCTCGATGTAGGGTGTGCTCACCTGGCAATAGACGCCTCCTCCAAGACCGCCGTATCCATCATTTCCACCGGGTATTTGTCCCCCGGTGTACCTGCCGCCATTCTGAATCGTGAAGCCGTCCACCGTGCTGACCAGGTATCCTGCCCTCTCGATCATGACAACGGTGGGGATTCCTACGCCATCCAGGATAGTTGGATTAGCAGCGATGTTCCGGTTGAGGCGACTGGTTTCAGTCCCGGCAAATCCTCCATAAAGGTAAACGAATGCCCGTAATACAACGTGCTCCTGGTAAGTACCTGCGGCAACCCACACTTCCCCTCCTGTTAAGGATGCTGTCAGGATGCCTGCGGCAACGGTTCTTTTGGCTGTCGCCCAACTCAACCCATCATTGTCATTATTTCCTCCTGTTTTCACATATATGACCGGCGTAGAAGAATTCCATGAAGTGCCATCCGACTCATCCGCCCCGATATCGACTCCGCTCCCGATAATCCGATTTTGACCGTCCATATCGGTCCATCCGGGTGCGACCGCCCCTGTGGTTCCGGCATCAATGCAGGGAGAGCCAGGCTGCAGGTGAAAGTTCCCGATTTTGTAATTGGCCAACAGGGGATCGGCTGAAATATTTCCGTTCAAACCGGTTTGATCAGCAATCCCCTGGTAATCGGATATTTGTCCTCTCAGCGTATTCCCATAAACGCAGTTGTTGCCAATGGTGGCTGTGGAAGGATTCGTATCCCCCAGCTCCAATCCCCAGGTGTTGTAAACGATCAAGTTATTGCGTATCACCGGAGAGGTTGTATGCCAGACGATTCCGGAGCCATTATTTGCCACAACCGTATTATTTGTAATGACAGGAATGCCGCCATGCTCCGGATCCGTATCGAATAGCATGATCCCTCCGCCGACCCCGCCTCCATTTGCAGCGATGGTGTTGTTGACGATGATCGGGGTCGTAACGGCAAATTCAATCGTGCTGTTATCCAGATCTCTCGTGGTGGCGAAGATTCCCCCCCCTTTTCCCAGAAAATTCGTTTCGGCATAGGCGGCCATATTGGCAATGATTTTATTATTGGCAATGAACGGGGTGACATGGCCATGGATGCTGACTCCTCCGCCATTCAGCGCCGACACGTTACGAAAGATTGTATTTTCTGTAATCGTCGGCATCACCGGCCCATATTGTGGAGGCGTGATATGCTCGGAGCCGATGATTGCGATCCCTCCTCCGCTCTCGCTGGCGAAATTCTCAGTGATCACATTTTGGGTTATGATAGGGTGCTCTTTGGGCGCCGTAATTTTATAGTTGATTATAAGAATGCCTCCGCCGGCATTGGCCCGATTCTCACTGATAGTGTTATTGATGATGGTAGGGGCCGACCCCAGAATGGCGATTCCTCCGCCAGCCATGTCATGTCCCCGGATGATAACAAATCCATCGATGCGAGTTGCCTGTGTCGCTCCTCCACGAATATAAATAACAGTGCCGATTTCAGGCGGCATGGGAAAGGGGCCGCCTCCGCCGTCCAGAATGGTTATATTGACGTTCCAGTCGCGTTGGTCACGAGCCGTTTCAGTGCCGGCGAAGCCGCCGTACAATGCCATGTCTACAGCCAATTCGCTCCCCGGGCTGCCGACGGTTTTATTCTTGATGTGCTCGGGATAAGTTCCGGCAACTACCCAGATTTCGTCCCCCTGATTCCCCGCATTGATTGCGGCCTGAACGGTTTTCTTGGCTAAGTCCCAGTTTGCACCGGAGTTGGCGTCGTTGCCACCAGGTTTGACGCGGATGATGGCTGAATAGGCGGCTGTTTGTAAAAGGATGACAAGGATGAATGACGTTAAACTAATTTTGAAAAGGTGTTTCATTGTGATCCCCCCATCTCGCAAAGAGTGTTCAGCATTCATGCCCCACCAGAATTACAAATTTAAGGTTTATTGGGTTCATTGAGCTTGTTGAGTTATTGGGTTTAACCCAAGTAACCCAATAAGCCCAAATAACACAAGTAACCAAGAAACCTGAAATAAAAAATTTGAAATGGATTTATTTTACACCCTACACCCTGCACCCAGCACCCTGTATTACTGCATCCCCAAAAAAGCCCTGGCCAGAAATGCGGCCATCTGGTCGCGGAGGACGTTATTAGCAGGGCAGTACATACCTGCTGAACATCCCAGAGTAACATTAAGAGTCCTGAGCCTTTCGATATTGGCACAATGAGGAGCTCCCAGCGGCACATCGTTAAATACATCTCCTGCACAAACCGTAGCATCGGCCCCATCCACTGCCCTCACAAGAAAGGATGCCATCTCCTGCCGGGTCACATTGCCCAGAGGACAATATAAATTTGGTCCGCAACCCAGTGTAACGTTAAGAGTCCTGAGTCTCTCGATATTGGCGCAGTGAGGGTTGTCTGCAGTCACATCGTCAAATACAGTCCCTAAGCAGGTCGTCGCATTGGCCTTATCCTTTGCTCTCACAATGAAGGCGGCCATCTGTTCACGGGTGACATTATTGCCGGGACAATACATGCCAGCAGCGCATCCCGCAGTAATTCCATCATTATAGATTGCCATAACATAATCGTTTGCCCAGTGTTGAGACAACACATCCAAAAATGTGGGCTTGTGGAGTCTGAAGAAATTCAGCAGATCCGACCAGATCTGAGGGCTATAGTTGTGACCAACACCAGGGTAAATGACAAATTGGGCGTTAGCGGCCACGGAGTCATACATCTGCTCAGCAATCGGCCAACGCTGAGAGATATTTGGGAGGGGAGAACAATTCAGCATCGCACAAATCAGATCCCGGTCCTCCTGCGGCATATCTCTGGTGTCGAGCGCATCGTTTGTGTCCAGGTTTCCGACATAGATATACTTGGGAACTGTCAGGAATGTGTTAAGGTCAAAGGGGACACCCACAAGTTGCTCGACGTCAGCTACCCCGACGGGATACCTGAGGGGAATTCCATTCCATACGCCTACCGGAGCTATCGGCCAGCCGCCGGGCGACCCCTGCGCCACCGCTCTGACTATCCCAGGATGAAGGGCAGTGAACCTGCTTACGAAAGCCCCTGACGCTGAGAACCCCGTTAAAAAGACTTTCTCTTCGGTCTGGTAACCCATTGCGGCAAGCTTTTCCCTCGCGTCATTGATCATGGCGATCAGTTGGAGATCTATGCGCTTGAGGTTGTCAGGAAGATACGAAAGATAGAGGCTGTACCTGTCGAGGGCGTGGGTGTAAATGCCTCCCGGCTCAGGAGCCTGCGGTGTTATCGGTCTCGGAAATGTTGGGACTAACAGGGGAGCATCCAGGTCAATCGCAAAACTCGATCGCTGCAACACCAGATCGTGGGCTTTCCCGTCGTGGAAGTTAGGGTCGTCGCTCCATGTCCCGCTGTTGTTCGGTTCGACAAGAAGAACCGATCCCTGACTGAGTGAATTCGGGACGCTGAGATAATACGGCCAGTGAAACCCTTTCGCAGGATTTGCTTCGATCCTTTGCAATTGAGCGCCCATTTCGGTTGTGAACGATAATGTAAAAGTCGGTAAAGCGTGACCATCCATGGACTCATAAGGAGGATATCCCGGGGGGCTGAGCGTGATGCTGACTGTCACACCAGCTCCGAGCCTCTGCGGATCCGTTCTGACAAAAGTGACAGTCATCCGGTCTGTTGACCATACAATATCGCTTGATCCCCAGTTCGTGGCGGAAGTCGTGCCGCCGCGCATGGGCTTATTGAATACTATCGATACCGATGGGAGGTCGCGAGAAACGTTGATTGCCCCATTCGGAGGGCTCGTCGAGACAACGTAAGGAGCCTGTGAATCCAGCAGAATCGTGAACGACAACGTATAGGTCGGCAGGGGAATCCCCTGTAAATCCTGGAAGCTTGTAGATCCCTGGTAATTCAGGATGAGTGTCACTTGGGTTCCGGGTGCAAGGTCTCCCAGACCGGGTCTTGTCAGGTTAATAATCGTATTGCCCGCCGACCAGAAAACCGACATGGGTGACCAACTACCAGTCATGTCTGTAATGCTGTAGCCTCCACTCATTGGCTCGCTGAAGGTGATCGAGATCACGGTCTGATTCCCGGGGACATTGGTTGCGCCGTTTGCAGGGCTTGTTGACACTACTGTAGGACCCTGGGCCAATGCCTCCTGGATGGGAATACAGAAAAGCAGAGGGATGACAAAGATGAGAATAAACGGAGTTGCCCCTGTAAGCCACGCAATCTTTTTCGTAGGTTTTGTCAACATGATAAAATTATCTCCCTTTTTTTATTATGGTAACCCCATACGAGATATTGGAATACAGAAGCAGAACCTCACATAAACATAAACCTGCGAAAACCTTCGATTTCCTTAGTTTCATTTCACATTCGCTTTGACATGAAACCAATTCTGTGATAATTTTGGTATAATAAATCTATTAAGTAAGGAGTGGCCTCGAATGAACCGTGCACAGGTGAAAAGCGCTGTTGATATTCTCCACCAAATCGAGAATATCGAAAAAGAGATATTGGATTTAAAATTAACTCTCCTCAAAACTCTGCCCCCCGCCGGAAAGAAAGCGCTCTCTTTCAAAGGAATTCTCAAAGGAGTAGAAATTACCGAAAAAGATATAAGGTCCGCAAAAAAATCTCTTTATAGCAAAATGGGGGTTTAGCGAAACCATGAATTTTGTCACCGACACCCACGCACTCCTGTGGTGGTTTATTGATAGCCCCAAGATAAGCCCAAAAACTGCCGAGATTTTTGAAAAATGTGAATCGGGTGATAATATTATTTTTATTCCGTCCATTGTCCTGGCTGAGGCTCTCAGCATTTTCGAGAAGAAGCGAATCTCTTTTGATTTTAAGAAGCTATTTAACCAGATTACTGACAGCCGAACCTTTATGATCGTTCCACTCGACTACCCAATCCTCCATATCATGTTAGATCTAAGAGATGTCCCTGAGCTCCACGACAAAATAATTGTCTCAACGGCAAAGTATCTTGATGCTCCCCTCATTACCAAAGACAAAACCATTCAAGCTCTTTCTCTTATCAGGACTGTCTGGTAGCGATTACTGGGAAATCCTAAAAACCTTCTTGAAAAATCTTTTTTGCTATTGAGGGACGTCTTTGCATTGGCCGGCGTGCAAAACGGAGACGCCGACCGCATAGGCTTCGCAGTGGTTGCAATACGTCTGGTTGTCGCAACCACAGACCAGAGGAAGGCAGGCAAACGTTAAAGGACATACAGGTCTGGGCGCACAAATACCCTGGCCGGCACACTGACCGTCCGGCTTCAGGCAGAACCAATTTGGGCTGCAATCTTCATTTATGGTGCATCTTTTGATATCTTCACATCGCCCGGGGTGGAGCACGGAAACGCCGGCCGCAGCCGCTTCACATTCATTCCCATAGGTCTTTCCGTCGCACCCGCAAACGGGATCGTAGTATAGGGGGCAGGCCTCGGGTTTTAGTCTGCACACACCCTCTCCTTCGCAATCCCCTGGTTGTTTAGCACAGTACTCTTTTTCGGCGCACGCTGTGTTGCTGGTGCATAGCTTTGGTTGAACCATCGGCTGATGCTCAAAGGCGACGGAGATATGAATCCCCCTTAACCTGGACGCCGTGTAAGGAATCAGGTCCGTTATCTTCACGATGTGATAGGGGTTTGTAATCACGGTCAGGGGGCCCGGGGTTTTATTGTCCATCACTAATGCTCTCATCCCTCTCGGAAAGATCAGGTTAGCGGAGAGGGATAGATTCACGGGATCGATATCACGGATCTCCTCAATGGATATTATTTCAATAGCGGGGCCGCCTCCTGAAGTCTGAAATCCGAGAAGAGTTACGAGAATGAATTCTTTCCAGAAGTTTACAACAGGCAGAGGCAGGGCAGGGGAGAGGCCCTGGGTATGCTTTTCCCAGAACCATTTCCATGTCATTGGGTCCCTGATGACCATATCAGCTCCAAGGAAGTTGGAATCGTTATACCTGAAATATGAGATCTCCCCTTTGGCTATCGTTTCAAAAGGGATGGAGCGAGGATGCGCGACCCCCTGGAGGAATAATGGAGAAACAAAGAGAATAAAAACCACAACCCATACTTTTTTCAGATTAGACATCTGAATCCCCCCTTCTTAAACATTGTTTAATCCATTGTGATGGAGTGTCAACCTGAAACCATTCACCCTCCCCTCTATCACGGCTTAAGTTAAAACTTAACCCCCCTTTATCCCCCCTTAAACTAAGGGGGGAATAGAGAAAGGAATCCCTCCCCTTATAACTCCCCCTTCCCCCTCTTAAGGTAAGAGGGGGAAGATGGACGGCCTCTGGCTCGTATGAGCCTACGGCTCGGAGAGGGGCGTTAGATTGGGAGGAAGGAGGGGTTATGAATCTCATGGTATTCCTAAAAACGTTCTTGCGAGGAATGCGGCCATCTGGTCGCGAAGGACATTATTTTCAGGGCAGTACTTTCCTGCCTCACATCCCGCCGTGATCCCACGATTTATAAGCCTCTCGATATTTTTGCAGAAGGGACTGCTTTGAGGCACATCGGAAAAAGGAGATGCGCCGTCACAGGGTCCTTCAAAGAACTGACCACCCTCCACCGCTCTCACAATGAAGGCAGCCATTTGCTCGCGGGTGACATTGTCGAAAGGGCAATATATCCCCGCTGCACATCCTGCGGTAATCCCAAGATCTACAAGCCTCTCGATATTCCTGCAAAAGTTACTGCTTTGAGGCACATCCAAGAAAGGCGATGGACCAATACAGGGTCCTTCATAGGCTGGGCCTTTTTCATGTGCTCTCACAAGAAAGGCGGCCATCTGCTCACGGGTCACATTGTTCCCGGGACAATAAAAGGGATTCCCACATCCCGCAGTGATTCCGTTGTCGTAGATTCCAAATATGTAATGATAGGCCCAGTTGTTGGAGGGGACATCCGGAAAAAGGAAGGGAAGGGTCAGCGAAGAGAGCAATTCTGTCGACTGCGCATTTGCCCATTTAACATTTCCTAAATAAGGGGCCATCCACTCCAGATCTGTCATAGTCTCGATATTATTACTTTGATCCCTAATCTCTATGAAGTGTTGAATTTTATAAGCCTTGTAGGTTCCCAAGAGAGCTGTGATGGTTTCGGCAGCAAGGACAGAGACGTTCCCAGTCACGGTGACTGGAATACTTCCTCGATCGTCACCGAGAGGGGTGGTACCAGTGTTTACTATGCCCGTGGCTGAAATTGGCCAGAAGTCTCCCACGATTATTGGGTTTCTGTTCCATAGAATACCCGGAGGGTCTAAAATGATTGAGTACCATACCTGGCGAAAATCATGGTATTCTGCGTTCGCCATTACTCTCATTTCAAATGGATTAGTTATTGAAAACCAGGATCTGTTATCGGGTTGCCATGTTGGTGTAAAATCGTTCCGCCAGCTACCCACCTGAACATAAGTATCGACTAAATTAATTATATCTGTCCCTACAATCTCTCCACGCCACTGGAATGCGCCAGTCTGACTCGTTCCATCAAGGATATGTACATTTCCAACGCTTATTGCCCAGAATTTCTCAGGTGTCAG